>NZ_BAAFZI010000046.1:0-18791 GCF_045862175.1 Lacticaseibacillus salsurae
CTCAACTTTTGCACGGAACACTGCACGAGCCTTGATCACCGGTATTGCCTATAACCTGGTTCAGCTCTTTAAACAGCTCTTTGTCTCGGAAGACCGTCGTTCAACCATCTCCTCGCTACGGTTCAGTCTCTTTCACATCGCCGGTAGGATTACTTGGCACGCCCGTCGTGTGGTGATTCATCTTGCTTCTAACTATGTTTACAAGAACTGGTTTAGTCGGCTCATGGACGAAGTCCATCAGTTGGCGACCTGAACTGAATAACTGAATAGGTCGTGCGTCGAGCCGAAAACTGGGTCGGTCTGTTCGTGGTGCATCGATCACCAACTTCTCCGCTCAGTCAGTATTCGCAACGCTCCAAACGTTGCTTTCAGACCGGCCAGATGCGATTTCATGTCCCAAATACCGAGGTGAATAATCCAGGTTTAAATACCAATACCCTGCAAATCGCCGGAATTAAGGTAGAAAAAGGGAGTGTAGCTACTGACTGGTCTGCTAACCCCGCAGATAATGCTACTGTTACCTCAGTAACAAACCTTTCAGCTACCGTGGATGGCATGAAGTCTGATATCTCCAAGAAAATTGAGTCGAAGGACCTTAATGGTTATGCTACTCAAACCTGGGCGCAAAATCAGATTAAAACGACTGCCGATGGCATTAGCGGAACTTTATTAACTGTCAAGAATACTGTTGATGGGTATAATACTACTATTAACGATTTACAGGCTGATTCCGATGGGTTTAAGAGTCAGTTTACAACAGTTAATGATACTTTAGGTAAGCAAACTACGGATATTGGAACTCTTCAGGCATCATCTAAAGAATTAACCAGTGGATTTAATACACTTACAAGTGATAATACGACTAATAAGAATGACATTAGTCAACTTAAACAGACTTCTACCGAACTTAGTAGCACTATGACGACTGTTCAAACACAGGTTCAAAATAGTGCAGTAGGAACTAACTTAGTAACTGGAACCAGTGAAGACACTGTCATTGATGATACTGCCAACACCGGTACACAAGGTTGGTGTTACTATACATTTAACCTGACGCAACAGCTAAAAGTTGGTAATCAGATTACTGTGTCTGCTGAGGGCATGTTAACTGGCCGAGGAGACCTAAGCGCCTATGATGCAATCTTGTTTGACTCTCATATAACTTATGCGCGGAGTAATTCACAACGTTTAACCGCTGGAACAAGGTCAAGTGTAACCCTTGAAGTTAATAATCTTAATGGTACGGGTGATACAGTCCTACTTATTTATGCGGGCAATAGCGGTGACACTGAGGGCAAAAAGAATGTCATTCATCATCTCAAAGTTGAAGAAGGTAGTTTAGCTACTGATTGGTGTCTTAACCCAGCTGACACAGCTACGGTTACTGCTTTGTCCAAGCTTTCTCAAACCGTGGATGGTCTTACTGGTACCTTTGCAACCAAGAACGACCTTGCAACTACCACTACACAGCTTAAATTAACGTCTGATGGTCTTAACCTGATTACTGCCGTGACTGGCACTAATGGCGAAAACGTTACTCAGGTCATCACTGATGTAAATAACATTAAGACCACGATGACTGGTGCAAATGGCGTTACAACAAGACTTCAAACACTCGAAGGTTTCCAAAGTACCGCAACCAGCAATATTACGAATCTTCAAACTCAGCAAACGACACTTGCGGGTCAATACACGAGCTTAATCGAATCTGCGGATAACAAAGTTCTCACACCGTGGTTTGATGATAGTCAAACTGGTACATGGAACAATCCGTCAACTCAAATTGTCGGTGGGCCGGATTCGAACGTGCAGGGGATAACTGGACATTCAAAATATCTGAAATTGTTTGGTCGAGATAACTACGAGGGCGGTGTAGGCTGGTTTTCTGTTACGCCTGGAGAAGTTTATTATTTTAGCGGCTACATGGGTAACTGGGGGACTACTTATGCCGTCGGTGTCGGTCTTAACTTTGTAACTGAGGATGGGACGCTCTCTTGGGTGAAAGCCACTGGTTTTCCAGCAAATAGCAAAACCCCGATGTCTGCCATCACTGGAAGTATCACGGTTCCAGCAGGTGTAGTTCGGGCTCAAACATGGGTGCAAATTGATGGACCAGCAGGCACAGATTTAGGTTACGCGGCTATTAGTGGATTACGGATTAGCAAATCGGCATCGAATAGCCAAATCACGCAACTGCAAGGCCTGATTGATCAGCGCGTCATGGTTGACGGTAAAATAGCGGCCGCTTTGAGCCTGTCTGCTGATGGCGGTGGGACAGTGACAATCCGAGGTGCAAGTCTTTTTGTCACTGCTTCCAGTCACTTTGATGATGCGTCTATCCAGTCAGCGGCTATTGCTAACCTCGATGCTGAAAAAATCACATCTGGTTCAATCGCCGCTGACCGTCTCGCGACGACTAAGCTCAACGCTGACAATATCACCAGCGGGAGTATAGCGGCGGCTCGTATTGCTACCACGGCTTTGAGTGCCACTAACATCATATCTGGCACGCTTGATGTTGGTAAGCTGACAGTCAAAAACTTATCTGCCGACATGATCGCGTCGGGTACGATCGACGCGTCGAAGATCACGGTCAAAAATTTATCTGCGTCGAACATTATTGGAGGTGAACTCGATGCCGGCTTAGTCAATGTTAAAAATATCAACGCCTCTAACATCATAACGGGCACGTTAAACGCTGGTTTACTAAACGTGATTGGGCTGAATGCTAGTGCGATCGCAACTGGGACGATTACGGGTGCCAACCTAGCGATCAATCTCAACAGCGGACAAGTTGTCTTTCAGTCTGGACAGATTCACTCTTCTACCAACAATATCGACATTAATATCGATAAGGGCTATATGTCTGTTGCTGATAGCACTAGTCGTGTATTACTCAAAGGCGGTCAACTTCAGTTCGTTCAGCCACAGTTGTTTGACTTGCAAACCACGCCGTATCTGTCCATCTCAAACGATGGTGTCGGGTCCAACTGGGCCGGTGCAACGATTGTTGGACGCGATAGTATCATGCTTGCTAATTCAGCAAACGTCGGCGACATCCTGACGTGGCAACTCGGTCAAAATACTTTCAGCGGACTGATAAGTGGGAAGAACTCAAACGGTAATTGGGAACCAACGATTTTAGGTGGCGCTGAACGTGGCGTTGTCATTGTTGGTGGCACAGTAACTTCTGATATTGTTGCCAGCTCGCCATATATTCGTGTTGGATCTTCACCCGACGGCCAAAGCGCTGGCAGTCGTATTTACGTGAAGGCACAGTATTTCTATGTTCCGAGCACATACAATCACACCTATTCTGGTTCGGCAAATGTAATCGTGGCACCTGACGGCGCGTTATTGCGTACCGCATCAGCCACGAAATATAAGTCCAATATCGAGCGTTTCCGCAACACTGATATGGGCGAAGCGTTGCTCAACCTGCCGCAAGCGCATTGGTACAACAAAGGCGACATGCAACGGTACGCTGATGAGCCACAGTACTACTCAATGCCCAAACTTGACTACGGCATGATTGCTGAAGATCTCGCGGCGGCAGGGTTGGAAGATTTAGTTGTCCGTGGCGATGATGGTCAGCTTGAAGATATTCGCTACGACCGCTTCGGCCCCGCTTTGTTACCACTACTCGCCAAAATGAAACAAGAAATTGAAGAACTCAAGTCAGCGGCTAAGTCCGCATAGGAGAAAAATAATCATGAAAATCACTTTAAAGAACTCAGTTATTAGTAAGGCGTCTAACTTCATCGAAAAGGTATCAGCAAAGGGTCGCGATGCAATTGCCCTGGCGAAGTTCAAGAAGTTACTGACCAAGAAACTTCAAGAAGCCGGTGGTGATGAACAGGCTTTGCTTGACCAATACACCATCGGCGAAGGCGAATCCAAGAAGGTTGATCCGGAACGATTGGATGAATACAAGAAAGAACACGAATCATGGATTGACCAAGATGCCGAAATTGAAGGTGGCACCTATGTGAACCACATTGACGATGTAAACCGAATCTTGGACGCCTGGGTCGACAACCACGAAATCGCTGGGCCTGACCTAGATGGCTATTTGGCATTACACGAAGCATTTGAAGACGCAAAAGACACGGCTGACGAAGCCAAGGAGGACTAATCATGGACATTAAATTAAAGAGTATCGGTTTTAACCTTGCAGACGATGAAGCAACGACCTCAAGTATTGATTGTAACTATCAAAGCTTTGGCACTGGGGATGATGCAGGAAATAGCTTGAACTGCAATGTACGCTTGACCGCATCCGATTTGACCACCGACGGCCAAACGCTTGATGACTTGTCGAAAAAGCAAGCCGACGAACTCGCCCGTAGCGTTGCCGCAAAGTGGTTCGCAGTCGTGGACATTCCAGTCACTAGTGGCGATACCACGCCAACAACCGAAAAATGAGTACGGCGGCATGGGTAGTTGTCACAGTTTTTGGAGTGATCGCCATCTTTGCACTTCTGGGTGGCGACAAGAAAAAGTAGGAAAGAGATGACATATGTGCCACCACATTACTTTGGTGGGCTGAGCCTAGCCGAGTGGGCGAGTGTGATTGCAATCATCACATTCATTGCGACGTTGGTCAGCCTGCTTTTTAAATACGCTGTTTTTGGTCCTTTACGAGGGGACCTTAAGGAGCTCACGGATGCTATTAGTGCATTAAACCATGGACTTGATGACTTGCGTCACGATCACAATTCGCTCGAAAAAAGGGTGGATGACCACGATCGTCGGCTTGACCGTCATCATGAGCAAATCAAAAATTTATACAACCGAGGTGAAGGTAAATGAAATTTAATTGGAAGCTGCGGCTTTTCAACAAGCAGTTTTGGCTGGCATCCGTGCCGGCTATTTTACTGCTAGTGCAAGCCGTAATGGCACCATTTGGCTATAAGTGGGACTTTGCCAATCTTGGCACACAACTCACCGGCATCATTAACGCGGCGTTTGCTTTGTTGGCGATTGTCGGCGTAGCTTATGATCCGACTACTGACGGGTTTAAAGATTCGCTGGATGCACAGCAACGCAAGACGCCAAAGAAGGAGGACAAGTAACATGGTTAAGTATGACTATACGTATCAGCTTGGCACAAATGAAGGTTCTTCAGCCACAGCTTCAAATCAGTATATTATTCTGCACGACACTGGCAATGCGAACAATGCGGGAACTAACAGTGCTCAGAATGAAGCCAGTTACATGCACGGCCACTGGGGCAACGCTTATACTCATGCTATTGCAGGCTGGGATCGCGTCTACATCATCGGCGAACCTGGCTATGTGGCATATGGTGCAGGATCACCAGCCAACGAGCGTTCGCCGTTCCAGATTGAACTGGCCCGGTATGCTGACCATGCTAAGGCCATCTCCGCATACAAAAATTGGGTCGCGGCGGCAGTCGAGCACGCTAAGAAGTACGGTATCCCGCTGACCTTGGACGGCGCAGGGAACGGCATCAAATCACACAAGTGGGTGTCTGACAACTTGTGGGGTGACCACCAAGACCCATATGGCTATTTGTCCTCCATTGGGATCAGCAAGGCACAACTGGCTGCTGACCTCAAAAATGGTGCAGGATCAGTACCTACTACATCCACACCAGTACCTAAGCAAGTATTAGCTAAACCAGTGACTGCTAAAGGCTCCGTGCTTACTAATGTGAATTACGATTTGCACCAGCTCAATGGTACTTGGTTAGGCGAAGTCACTAACTTCAGCAGTGATCCGGTAAACGGCTTTGCTGGCAATCCCAACCACGCTCACGATGCGCTGGTGATGAAAGTTAGCCATGGTAGCGTGAAGTATCGTGTCCACACGGTGCAAGATGGTTGGCTTCCAGTAGTTCGTGACGACACCGGCTTTGCGGGTATGCTTGGCGAGCCGCTTGACCGATTGCAAATTAAAATTGGAACGGCCAATCCGTTCTAGCTCATTAAAACTCATTACAGCTCATCATTGCCTCACTCTGCTAACGCGGGGTGGGGCTTTTTTGTGCAAAAAAATAAGCCCAACTGGGCGACGTTTGCGTTATTTAAATGTGATGTGTGAGAGCGTATTTTGACCAGATAGTGACCAGATTTAACGGGAAACAACCAGATATTAACGGGAAACTAGGGCATTGAGTGGGGTAGTAATGATATACTTGAATCCATGCCAACAGCGGCTTTAGGCCGTTTTAAAGAGCAGATATTATTTACCAAAGTTGGTACACCTAACACTAGTCAAAGCACTATGAATGCGCTATGATTAACACAGAAAAACGTTTTCTATGGAGGGCATAATCTTGGATTTATTTGAAAGCTTAAGCAACAAGATCACCGGTAAGGATTTACGCATCGTGTTCCCTGAAGGCACTGACCCCCGCATTGTTGGCGCGGCAGTACGTTTGGCTGCCAGCGGCTTGATCCGCCCAATTCTATTGGGAAATCCTGAAGCCATTGGGAAAGTCGCAACCGAAAAAGGTTTCGACATTTCCAAAGTTTCGGTGCGCGACCCAGAAACAGACGCTTTCCATGACGAAATGGCCGCAGCGTTTGTCGAACGCCGTCATGGCAAAGCCACAGCGGAACAAGCTGAAAAAATCGTCCGCGATCCTAACTATTTTGGTACCATGTTAGTTTACATGGGCAAAGCAGACGGCATGGTATCTGGGGCGGTACACTCAACGGCTGATACTGTGCGCCCAGCCTTGCAGATCGTCAAGACGCGTCCAGATGCCACTCGCATTTCTGGCGCCTTCATCATGCAACGTGGCCGCGACGAGCGCTACTTGTTTGCCGATAACGCTATCAATATCGACCCTAACGCCCAAGAATTAGCCGAAATTGCAGTGGAATCTGCGCGGACTGCTAAGATCTTTGACATTGATCCGAAAGTGGCGATGCTCAGCTTCTCCACTAAAGGCTCTGCCAAAGCCCCACAAGTGGACAAAGTGGTTGAAGCTACCGAAATCGCTCATAAGCTCAATCCTGAGCTGGCTTTGGATGGGGAATTACAGTTTGACGCTGCCTTTGTCCCAACCGTGGCTAAACTCAAAGCGCCTGATTCACAAGTGGCCGGTTATGCCAACGTCTTTATCTTCCCAGACTTGCAATCCGGCAACATCGGCTACAAGATCGCCCAACGCTTTGGCAACTTTGAAGCCATCGGCCCGATCTTACAAGGCTTGAATGCCCCAGTGGCAGACTTGTCTCGTGGGTGCAATGAAGAAGATGTATATAAGTTAGCCATCATCACCGCAGCCCAAGCATTAAACTGATCATGATCTGCAGTCATCGGCGTTTGCCGATGGCTTTTTTGTTATAATCAAGGTATTCAACTAACGCTGATAGCATCAGTAAAAGGGAGCGACGACATGGACATTGCAAATGAACAAGTGCTTCAAACTTGGGCCAAAGAAAAAGTGGCGCCACAACTTCAACCCGGCGACGTGTTGTTGCTAGATGGTGATCTTGGCGCGGGCAAAACCAGCTTCACCAAAGGCTTGGCTGCGGGACTTGGCATCGACAAACCGGTCAAAAGCCCAACGTTTACCATTATCCGTGAGTATCAACAAGGCCGCTTGCCACTGTATCACATGGACATTTACCGCTTAGAAGATGGCGGCGTCGACGATCTTGGCTTAGAGGAATATTTTGAAGGCGATGGGGTATCAGTGGTGGAATGGCCGGAATTTTTAGGCTTGGCGATGCCAGAGACGTATTTGATGATCCATATCGTCAAAGACGAAAATCTCGATGAGGCGCGCCACATCAGCTTTACCGCCAAAGGGGCGCGTTTTGAAAGCTTGCAGGCGGCGATTGAAGCGTAAGGCTTGCCGCGCTACAATGAAAGCATCACATTAAAAGGACCTGAGAAAATGAAAATTGAAGAAGGCTACATGCCGTTTCATGAATTCAAAACATATTATCGCATCGTCGGCGAGCCCAATCCTGATCTTGCGCCATTGTTGTTGATCCATGGCGGCCCTGGGTCGTCACATAATTATTTTGAATTGATCGATGATTACGCTGAACAGTCTGGCCGCCAGCTGATCATGTATGATCAAGTCGGCTGTGGCAAGTCCAGTTTGCCTGAAGACGAAAAGTGGTACGTCAAAGAAACTTGGGCCGAAGAACTGATCGCGTTGCGCAAGTATTTGCACTTGGATCAAGTCCACATGTTAGGCCAATCTTGGGGCGGGATGTTGGAAATGTTTTACCTCACCCAATATGCGCATGCTGGCGTGAAGTCAGTGATGATCGACGGATCGCCAGCTTCCATCAAGTTGTGGACGCAAGAACAACATCGCTTGATTTCTTATTTGGAAGCTGTTGACCGCGAGGCGATTGCTGAAGCCGAACGTACAGGTGACTTCTCGGGTCCCAAATACTTAGCCGCCAATGATCGCTACATGGAGCGCTACTGCTGGGATGACCCCACACCTGATTCACCAGAACCACTGCGGCGGCCAACTAACGGCAAGCGCGCCAGCTTGATTGCTGAAGGGCCTAACGAATTCACGGAAAATGGGACGATCTCAGACTTTGATGTGACTGACGATTTGCATAAAATCGATGTGCCAACGCTTGTGACTAGCGGTACTGATGATCTGTGCACACCGTTGATCGCCAAATCCGTTTACGATCATATTCCTGGTGCAAAGTGGCATTTGTTTGCCAACTCTCGCCACTTGGCACTGTTGGATCAACACGATGAGTTCATTTCAGTATTGGACAATTGGCTTAAAAATAACGATTAGGGTCAAAAGCTTGCAACTTAGATTGCAGGCTTTTTTGAGTGGGGGAAGCGGTTTTGATCAAAAAAACAATGGTTGGCGAAAATTTTTTTCGTCGAAAATTGGTCGATTTGTGGGAACAAATATTCAAGCCGTAATTTGAGCTAAAGGCTTTGATTTTGGAAAGTATAGTCCGACGGCCAAACGGCTTTCAGAAAAATATTTTTCACGCCGAATGCGAGGTAAATTGTTTTCACAGTATTTATCAATCAATCGATAAATTGGTTTAGACCAAAATCAGCGAGATTCCACTGATATTTTCAAATCCCCTTAAATGGTTGTCAGATTCCAAAATCTTTCTTATCAAAAAGTGCGAAACGCTCACGTTTGTGGACATGTGAGTTAAGGTGACAAGTGATTTTTTCCATGATAAGATGCATGGATGTAGAAATGTCACTTAAATTTTGGGAGGGTTTTTGGGAATGAAACAACATTGGATGAAACGTATACTCACTGGCATCGCTGCGTTGGCGTTGGCATTGCCGATCGCATTTGGCTTGGGGCAACAACATCAAACTCACGCGGCTGATGACACACAAACCGTGATCTTAACTAAGTACGGGTTTGCGACCCCTCCAGTGGATGCTGAGCGTCAAACGGATCAAACGCCAACAGACGCGCAAACCGACTGGGCCAAAGAGGCACAAGCATTATCTGGCGTCCAGTTTCAAGTGTTTGATGTGACGCAAACGTACTGGGCGCATCCATCTGACAAAGTGCCAAGCGTTGTAGGGTTAAGCCCGATTGCCGCCGACAATGGCGACACCACTTGGACCACTGATGATCAAGGCCAGATCACGTTTACTTTGCCCACCAAAGTCACTTATCAAGCTGGCGGTCAGGAAGTCACCCATAACGCGGTTTACGTGTTCCATGAACTGCACTCGCGCACCGGTTATGACGCGGCTAGCAAAGACTTTATGCTGAGCTTACCAGCCAAGGCGGATCAAGACGGCAAGGTCTACGTTTATCCCAAAAACAAAAAACACGACACGTATAAACGCTACTTCCACAAAATCGATGGGGACACGAACAAAGATCTGGCCGGTGCCCAGTTCCAAATTCAAAACGCTGAAGGCCAATACTTACAGCTGACAAACGTCGATGGTAGCGTTTATGCACCAAAAGCTGGGTATATCGATACTGAAAGCTTGAACCTGCACTTCAGTTGGGTTAAAGAACAAACCTCTGCCACCAAGTTTGTCAGTGATGCCACAGGTGAGTTCGGTTTGAACGGTTTTGCCGACAAAACCACTAAATACACTGCCGTTGAAACTAAGGCGCCGGCAGGCTATGAGCCGGCCAATACCGAATTTACGGCCACTGAGACCACTGATGCCATTGAGATCAAAGATACACCGAAGCACTTGCTGCCACATACTGGTGGTGCCGGCATTTTGGCAATTGTTGCAGTCGGCATCGCGCTGATCGCGTTGGCTGCAGTTGGAATCTTCAAGCGTCAAGCACGCGCTTAAAGGAGTGGTCACATGTTGACCCACGCAAAGTTTTGGCGGTGGTTGGTCGCATTATTTGCCAGCCTTTTGGTCACTCAAGTCGTGGCGACTAATATGGCCACGGCGCATTTGATCGCCGCGGCGGATAACGGCCGTGATTTAAGTACGCTGGTGGCAGGCGGCAGCATTTTGGATCAGGTGCAAGCAACGTTTACTGACGCCAATGATCAGCCGATCCCCCAAGACCAAGTCACCACCACGTCAAAAATGCAGCTGGTGTATGACTGGTCGATCCCCGATAACGTCGCGAAGGCTGGCGATACTTTCCAGTTTGATCTGCCGAAAAATTTCATTTTGACGACTGGCTATCAAGTGCCGTTAAATGAAGGTAACGGCACGAGTTTTGGTGAATGTGTGATCACCCAAGCCGGACATGTGACGTTTACCTTCAATCAAAACGTTCAAATGTCTGATGTCAAAGGGCAATTTATGGTCACCAGCAACCAGTTGAAGTTTGATTCGTTAGGCCATCAAGATATTTTAGTGCCATTAGCCAAGGATCAAACCACGACGGTACCAGTCACCGTGATCCCCAACCACCGTGTTGACATTGCCAAAGCACCAGGTAGGCAAGTCGATACCAGTGATGAAATCGACTGGAAACTTGGTGTCAATAATATGTCACTGCCGATGAATGATGCAGTGATCGACGAACAATTGCCGGCTTCCTTGAAGCTGGTTGGCGTGTCGATCGAAACTGCCACAGCTGATCCAGATGCTGATGCAACCAGTGTTTCTGGGTGGACCAGCACTGGGCATCAGTTGGTCGAAAATCGCGATTTTGAAGTGGTCGACAACCACATTCAGTTGATCGGGGACTATGCCAACACCAACTCCCCACTGTTGGTCACCGTCAAAACCAAGTTGGCTGATCCCAGCCAGCCGTTAAACGGGGTCGACATTGCCAACAGTGTTTCGCTGTCATGGCATGGCGCGCAAATGCCGCCGACGCCACCGACAGCCCATAATCACGTTAATATCAGCTATGTGCCAAAGAAATGGCTCCAAAAAGATTTTCTTGGTCAAGGGGCAGATGCGCATCACTACCGCTGGAAAGTTCAGTACAACCAAGACAGCCAAGCTTTAGCAGCAGGTACCAAGTTGACAGATACGCTAGGTGCAGGCCAGCGCTTTTTAACGGATCAAAGTGGTTATCTTAAGTTGGCCACCGGCCGTTTTTGGCCAGGCAGCCCATCATTGGATGAACAACTCACCTTACAACCAGGCACCGATTACGATGTGTCTGTTGATGGTGATCAAATGGTGGTGACGTTGAAAAAAGCGCTCAGTGAACCGCTGATCTTAACTTATGATGTGTATGTTGAAGCCCCCACCAACGGTCAAGTCCTTGAAAACACAGTCAATGATGACAAAGGCCATCACGCGTCAAATACTGGGCGCATCGATACCACGCCGCAAGTCACCAAAACTGTCAGCGGCAGTGACCCAGCAGCGCACCACATCAGCTACACTGTTGATCTCAATGCCTCTAAGCAGCCGTTGACTGATTTAGTGCTCACTGACAAAATGTCCAGCAACGACGCGACGCATTCACAGGCCAGTTTGTTGGCAGACACGTTGAAGTTAGTCGACCAAACCACCAACCAAACGCTGGTTGAAGGAGCGGATTACACGTTGACGCCTAGTGGCAATCAATTTGTGCTGAAGCTCATCGGCCACTACGCGCAAACGAGTGATCATTTTCAGCTGACTTATACCGTTGGCTATGATCCTAGTGCCGATAGCGACACCATTTGGACCAACACATTGACAGGACCGAATATCAACACGCATGTCGATTGGCATCCGAACCCGCCAGATCAACCTGGCGATAAAACCACGCCACCAACTAAAAAAGGGATTTGGGAAGCGACGCAAAATCGTTTGCGTTGGGACATTGTGGTCAACCAAGATCAACATGCCCTTAACGGCGCCACGGTCACAGATACGATCGACGCTAATCAAGCTTTTGACAGCGTCGCGTTATATGAAACACACAAAGGTGACGATGATAAGTGGAAAATGGATGCCCAGATCAGCGAGGTGGCATACGACCTCAGCAATGATCGGCATGATCTCACGGTCCACTTGCCTGATTCCGCCAAAACGTATCTGATCATCGTGCGCACGAAACGCGTGGATCCGCTGGCGCAGATCAATTATCACGATACCGCCAATTTTAACCATGGGAATATGACGGAAACCACGCAGCCAGCGACGATTTATCCCGCTGGTTCTGGGGAGATCTTAGCCAAAACCGGCAAAGTCTCCAAAGCTAACGGCAACCAAGTGGATTGGCAAGTGACGATCAACAAGACGTTGGCGCACTTGACCAATGTCGTGTTGACTGATGTGGCCAGTGCCAATCAAAGCGTTGACGCAGATTCGTTTGCCATTTATCCTTTGGTGATGGATCCGAACAACTATAACGACGGCCGCGCCGAACCGGATAAAGATGCACCGTTGAAACGCGGCTTAGATTATGAATTGGTGCCGCATGTTGATGGTGAAACTGGCAAAACCACAACCATGATCCGCTTTGATCATGATATCGACCAGGCGTATTTGATCTGCTACCATTCGACGTTGATCGGCGCTTCAGGCAATGTGTCCAATCACGTTGCTTTGACTGCCGATCAAGTGACTGGCACCAATACCTCAACAGAATGCACTGTGCCAGTTTCTGGTGCTGGGGCGACGGTTGAAGGGACACCTGGCGTTTTCAAGGTGACGAAAACTGGGCCTGATGGGGAAAAACTCGCCGGCGCTGAATTTTCCTTGACGCCAGTGGGTGGGGGCAATGCCCGCACTGTCAGCACTGATGCCAACGGGGTGGCCAAGTGGCAAAATTTGTACACAGGCACCTATTATCTCAAGGAAACCAAAGCACCAGCAGGATATCAAATCGCACCTGACTATCAAGGACTAGGCCGAAAAATCGATCTGACCTTCAAAACTGACGCGACGACGCAAGCCATCACCGTGGTGAACGAAAAAGCCATTTTGCCGCATACTGGCGGGTGGCAGCGGGCCATCGCCTTGTTGATCGGCATGTTGCTGGTGGCCTTGGCCGGTGGGCTGATCGGTTGGCGCAAGCGGAAAGCAGGTGAGCGGATATGAGCAGATCGCACATTTGTTGGCTGAGCGTGCTAGCGGCGATCGTATTGGCGATCTTCTTGCCAACGCGTGCCGTTCATGCCGGCAGTACCACCATTCATTTAGCCGAGCCTGGGGAAACCGTGACGATCTATGATGTGTCGCCAGCGTGGTACGCCCACGCACCGCAAAATGCCACCGAGAAAATGGCGCAACAAGACCGCTTCGTCCAAACGCCGCCAGCAAATAAGCAATTGATCCAACAAGTTCAAGCTGACGCGCAACTGACCGCACATTTCGACCTGCCAGCCACTTGGCAGCATCGGCCGGCGGTGTACTTATTGCAAGCCAAATACGGCCAAAGCGTAGTGATCGTGATGCCGACCAAAGCGGCAACGTTAGACATTTGGCCTAAAGAACTGATCACCACGCCGCTACCACAACAACCGCATCACCACCTGCATCATCCGAACTTACCTGCCACTGGCGAAACCGTCAGTGGGTTGGGGATGTTAGGTGTTGTTGCGCTACTGGCCACGCTGGTTGTCAGCTGGCGTCAGCACGTGAAATAAAAAAGTCGGCGGAAGCCGGCTTTTTTAGGAGGATAATATGGGCAAAAAGCGACCTTTGTTAGGTGTGATCGACATTTTATTATTATTTGGCTTGTTGGCTGGGGCGGCGATCTTGGCGTATCCGTTTGTCAGCAACGCTTGGGTGACGCAGCAAAATCAAGCGCTGCTGAAGCGATACGCGCATCGTGAAACCGCCACGCAAAAAGCCAAGTTGCATACTGACTACCAAAAGCTCGTTGCTGCCAATCAGGCATTTCAACAAAGCGGCCAACAGCCTGGCTTATCGCGCTTTGACGCGGCTGTGGCAGATGCGCGCCAGCAAAAAGTCAAACGCGATGACAAAAAGCTCGCCGCTGATGAGATTGCCAAGCTCACGATCCCCAAAATCGGTGTTGACTTGCCAGTGTTTGCCAACACCAGTGATTGGCTATTACAATTCGGTGCGTGTCGGTTGAATGGCTCAGGTTTTCCGGTTGGCGGCCGCGGCAATCGACCGATCATTTCAGCGCATCGCGGGGTGCCCAATGCCACGTTGTTTACGCATTTACCGCAATTAAAGCGCGGCAACAAGTTTTATTTGACTGTGGGCGATCACAAGCTAGCTTATCAGGTGATCCAAAAACAAACCATTTTGCCAACGGACGTTAAGGCGTTAAAAGCCGTGCCTGGCAAAGATCTGGTGACGCTGATGACTTGTACGCCATATATGATCAACTCACATCGCCTGTTAGTCACTGGTCAACGCGTGCCTTACACCAAACAAGACGCTGCCAACCAACGCCTAGATGATTGGTTCAATCGGTTCTTGCCATGGCTATGGGTGTTTTTTGCCATCGCTTTTGGCTGGCTGTTTTACCATGTGGCGCGGGCATTGATGGTATCGCGCCAAGATTACCAGTTGCAAGTTTCCGCTGAACCGAATGCTGAGGTCACGCTTCGTAACGGTTGTTTTGGTAAAAGGCGGGTGCTCATTGCAGATGATCAAGGCCAAATCGCCCAAACATTGCCAGGTGGCAAGTATCACCTGGTGGGGCTACAGGGCATACGCCTGGCTTACGTGAAACATTTGCGCGACGCTCAATTCACGCTGAAATAACAAAGATGAGCCTCGGAGGATTTTTTAAAAAGCGCTTGCATTTTTAAATCTAAGGTGCTACACTGCATTTCTCAACAAAAGCAAATGTTAGAGCAGGTACCTTTTGTTGGGGAAAGCACTAAGCAAAGCAAGGCGGTTAGGTACATCGCACAAGCTTTGTGGCACCGAAGTCACCATGGGGCCGTAGCGTGGTGATATGATTTCCGTGGGCCTTAAGAGCGCTGGCGTACCGAAGAAATAGTCAGATGTAACTCCGGCAAAAAGTGAGTCACAGAAGCGACCCATCGCCTGTATCGATCGACCAACACAAGTTGAGCATTGAGACCACTGTCGCGCAGTTTCGTCCAATGACTCCTCAAGTTTGGCCATGACCGATCCCCGCGATGCGTCGGATTGTGCAAAACCCGGGATCCACCTGCACCATGTTTTACCCACAGCGCGTTTTAGGCTGTGGGCGAAGGAGTGCCCACGGGCATGACAACGTGTGACCGCACTAAGCGGTGACACTTCACAGACGTAAACTAAGGCACCTAAATTGGTGAAGTGGGCACTTTTTCAACCAAACGTTGAAAAAGTGCCTATTTTTTTGCATTGAGGGTCGACTGAAAGGGACGCTAACAAGGTCAAGTTACCTTGATACTGGTGAGGTGAAGGATATCAGCGGATCTCATCTGAAGGCATTCCAGTACTTCGCAAGGCCATGATCATACGGATCCTATTTTTCCTGAAACGGTGCGCGATGAAAAAAGAGCCGACGCGCTTTGCGTTGGCTTGTGCCAACATCAAAGCGGGTAGACTCCTTTATTAGGTTTATTCAACGACTAAGTAATCGCGCAACTGGCCAGCTTGGATCGGGTTGACCGTGGTAGTGATCAACGTGCCGTCTTCAGTGTAATCGGTTTTTGAGACGCTGGTTTCACGATTGATGAAATCGACCACCGCTCCTTTGTCAAAAGGAATCAGGTACTGGTTGGTTTCATCAGTGGCAAACAAGTGGTTTTGGATCAATTCAGTGAGCTTGTCCAAACTAGCGGAATCACGCGCTGAGTAGATCAAGTCGTCACCGTTGACTTCTGGGAAAATGGCGCCGTCTTTCAAGTCGGCTTTGTTGTAAGCCACGATCATTGGAATGTCGTGAATGCCGATGGAAGCCAAGGTTTTGTCAGTAACTGCCATCATTTCCGGATAATGGGGATCGGCGTAATCGACGACTTGGATCAATAAGTCGGCGTTAGCGGCTTCGGCCAAAGTGGCTTTAAAGGCTTCCACTAACGTATGCGGCAACTTGGACACAAAGCCGACTGTGTCAGAAAGCAAGAACTTGCGGTTATTCGGTAAGGTGATCTGACGCACTGACGTATCCAGCGTGGCAAACAGCATGTCTTTTTCAAACACTTGCTTGGTTTCTGGATAATCGGAGAACTTTGCCAGTAAGCCGTTCATGGTGGTGGACTTGCCGGCGTTGGTGTAGCCGACTAAGGCAACCGTTGGCATTTCCTTATCAGTACGCTTGGCACGACGGACTTCTTCGCCGATGTCAGCGTCTTTGAGTTCACGGCGTAAGCGAGCAATGCGTTTGTTCAACACCCGCTTGTCCATTTCCAGTTTGGTTTCACCAGCCCCACGGTTGGCGACCCCGCCGCCACCTTGCTGGTCAAGCTTGTTGGCACTAGGATGCAAGCGCGGTAACGCGTATTGTAGTTGCGCGATCTCAACTTGCATTTTGGCGGTTTTGGATTGGGCCCGGTTGGCGAAAATTTCCAAGATCAACTGGGTGCGATCGAGGATATGATGCTTGGTTTCGCGCTCCAAATTGCGCAACTGCGATGGCGACAATTCGTCATTGACCAACACCGTCGGCGCGTCGTAAGCGTCTGCCAGTTCTTTGATCTCAGCGACTTTGCCACTGCCAAAATAAAAGGCGGCAGTGGAGCGTTCTAAGTTTTGGCGCGACTCGCCAACCACCTCATAATTGTTGGCTTTGGCAAGTTCGACCAATTCAGTCATGGTATAGTCAAAATCTTCGCGGCCGCGAGAGATCCCAGTGACGATAACTTTTTCAGGTTGTAAAATATTGTCTTGCAAATTGACTCCTTAATGTTCGCAAACACACAAAAACGGTAGCGCTGGCTACCGTTTTTGTGTGTGCGAGCCTGCGTGTGAGTGATTAAGCTGTAGCGAACTTCTTGAAACGCATGGCGGCTCGCTCCCTTCGTCATAAGTTACCCCAAGTGTACCATGTTCGCTGAAACAGCGCCACTCATCAGCTGGTTGCGGGTGAGCAGGAGATGATCGAAATTTCGTTGACCGTAGATTGAAAAACAGATCAAAACAGGATCGACGCCTCAGCATCGATCCTGTTTTGATCTGCATTATTGTTGTTTCAACATGGCCTCAGTAACTAACTTGATCTGCCCTTTCACGGCGATGGGGTCATAGTAATACATTTTTTCAAAAGGCAATTGGATCACGTGTTTGGCTTTGACGGCTGGCAAGGCGCGCCACACCGCATTGGCGTTTAAGTCGCTGATGGTTTGTTTGGAGCCAGAAGTATTGGAAAAAAACAGCCAGTCGCCAGCATAAGTCGGTGACGCTTCCGTGGCGATCTGCTTATAGCCGCTACCGGCTTCAACTTTTTGGGCGGCTTTGGTGAGCTGAAAGCCCATGGCGGTGACGATCGCTGAACCGCCGCGGCCCCAAGTGGACCCGTCGACATATAATTTGTTGGCTTGCACATCAAAAAATGAAACAGTCGTGTTGGTCGGATCGATGCCAGCGGTTTTCAACTTCGCCACAGCTGTGTTGGCAGTATGTTTCAAGTCAGCGGTGACTTTTTTGGCTTGGGCTTGGCGGTTGAACAATTGGCCGAACTTGTCTAGCGATTGGTAGACGTTTCCAGTTGAGCCATAAGGAATGTACAGCACTGGCGCGATGGCTTTGAGCTTTTTGACGTCGGCTTCATTGGACGTGACGATCAAGTCTGGTTTTAATTTCAAGATCGCTTCTTGATTCATCGCGTTGCCTAGGTTTTTGATGCCTTTGGTTTGAGCCTTGCTCAGCCATGGATTGGCTAAGTCCATTTGCGTAGAGCCGACTACCGGCACCCCTAAGCTAAGCAGTTGATCCGTGTACACGGTTGAAACCACGCGCTTTGGGTGTGCCGGGATCTTAGTTTTGCCAGCTTCAGTCGTCACCGTGCGCATAGGTGTTGCAGGCGTCGTCGTGGTTTTGGCACAGCCTACCAGCAAGAAGCTTGTCAGTAGCGTCAGTAAAAGGGTGCGTTTTTTCATCGGTCAAACCTCCGTTTTGTCAACCACCCCTGAATGAATTCAGGGGCTTGCGGGGACAGAAGCCTTGGTGGCTTCCTTACCGCAGTTTCCACAGATATATTCTGTCGCCAACAATAATATGCCTGGATTATTCATAGAATTTCAAAAAAGCAGCGCAATCCCACGATTCACACGGGACTGCGCTGCTTTGGTGTTTCACCCATTGGGTGCGCCTATATGCTAAGGTTGAGTCAACGAAAACCATCACGAAAGCGAGGCTTCACACCATCTCAACTTTAACCAGCTTATCCCTGCAATGCAATACCAATGTGACTGTGACCGCCGACGGCGGTCAACTTTCAAATGACGCCGGGCTCGTTTTGTTCCAAGAGTTTCTTCATCGTATCAACTTTAGGCAACTTGCCAATCAGTGCCTCAAGTTACCAGACC
>NZ_BAAFZI010000047.1:0-17066 GCF_045862175.1 Lacticaseibacillus salsurae
AAGCTAAAGGCTTTGTTCAAAACAGAAAAACACCTAGACCACGATGGCGCATGGCATGGTGTCATCTCCACTCAAGGTGTAGCAAGCACTGGTTTGGCCAAATTGGCCAAGTCACTTAATCAGGTTGGATAAAACCTATCATTTGGAACTCAATTTACTGGAACCGAGAAAAACTTGACACATACGTGATGAGAATCACTTTTTCACCTAGCGCTAACCTATGCTATACTTAATGGCATCTAGACACTTGTTTGCTGCAGGAGGCACAATATTCATGGCAAAACCAACGTTCTACGTGACCACCCCGATCTATTACCCAAGTGGTAAGTTACATATCGGTAATGCATATTCCACCATCGCCGCTGACGTGATCGCACGTTACAAGCGCTTGATGGGCTACGACGTGTTCTTTTTGACAGGGACTGACGAGCACGGTTTAAAAATCGAGCAAAAAGCCGACGCCTTAGGGATCACACCGCAGGCATACGTGGACGGCATGGTTGCTCAGATCAAATCCTTGTGGAAAATGCTTGAGATCACCAACGACAAGTTCATCCGCACCACAGACGAAGAACACGTCAAAGCTGTCCAAGCGATCGTTGAACGCTTGATCAAACAAGGCGACGTGTACCTTGGCGAATATACTGGTTGGTATTCCGTTGAAGATGAAGAATACTTCACCGAACCCCAATTGGCTGAAGTGTACCGCGACCAAGACGGTAAAGTGATCGGTGGTAAAGCCCCATCTGGTCATGAAGTTCAATTGGTCAAAGAAGAATCTTATTTCTTCCGGATGAGCAAATACGCTGATCGCTTGTTGAAGTACTATGATGAACATCCTGACTTCATCCAACCTGAGATCCGCAAAAAAGAAATGATCAACAACTTCATCAAGCCTGGTTTGGAAGACTTGGCAATGTCGCGTACCAGCTTCAACTGGGGCGTGCCAGTGCCTGAAAACCCTAAACACGTGGTTTACGTGTGGGTCGATGCGCTGCTCAACTACATTACCGCGCTGGGTTATGGGTCTGAAAATCATGACTTGTTTGACAAATACTGGCCAGCTGACATTCAACTGATCGGCAAAGAGATCGTGCGGTTCCACACGATCTACTGGCCGATCATGTTGATGGCATTAGGCTTGCCGATCCCTAAGAAGATCTATGGGCATGGCTGGTTAGTCATGAAAGATGGCAAAATGTCCAAGTCCAAAGGCAATGCCATTTATCCAGAAATGTTAGTTGAACGCTATGGTCTTGATGCGTTGCGTTATTATTTGATGCGCGCGATTCCATTTGGCAAAGACGGCATTTTCACCCCAGAAGACTTTATCGATCGGATCAACTATGATCTGGCCAATGATCTAGGCAACTTGTTGAACCGGACCATTGCCATGATCAACAAGTATTGCGGTGGCGTTTTGCCAGAATTACAACATGACGGCACACCTTTTGATGCCAGTCTTGAAGCCACTGCCGCTGATGTGATCGGCCAATACAACGGCTTGATGGACAACTTGCAGTTCTCTGATGCCATGGATGCCACTTGGAAGCTGGTTTCTCGCGCCAACAAGTATATCGATGAAACTGAGCCTTGGAACTTGGCCAAAGACCCAGAAAAACACGACGCTTTGGCTTCAGTCATGGCGCATTTGGCCGAAAGCTTGCGCGTGATCGCCTTGTTGATCCAACCGGTCATGACCCATGCACCAAAACAGATCTTCGGCCAACTTGGGTTTGATGATGAAGACGAATCCCAAGAAACGTTAGCATGGGGTCACTTGCCAGCAGGGGCCAAAGTGGTCGCTAAAGGCACACCGATCTTCCCACGCTTGGATGTTGAAGCGGAAGTCAACTGGATCAAAGCCCAAATGACGCCACCAAAGGCCAAAGCCACGGTTAAAGATGAAGACCGCAAAGATGAAATCGACTTTGACACTTTTGATAAGTCAGAGATCCGCGTGGCGGAGATCTTGGATGTCGAAAAAGTCAAAGGCGCTGACAAGCTGTTGAAGTTCACCTTGGATGCTGGTGACGAAGGTACTCGTCAGATCATCAGTGGCATTGCCAAGTACTACCCACACTTTGAAGAGCTTAAAGGCAAAAAAGTGATGGCCGTGGTCAACTTGAAGCCTCGCAAGTTGCGTGGTGAAATGTCTGAAGGCATGTTGTTGTCGTCTGAAGACAGCAAAGGTAAGATCGCCTTGGCGATCTTACCAGATAACACCGAAAATGGTGCGCTGATCGGCTAATGGAAAACGCGTTTGAAATCAATATGATTTCAAGCGTGTTTTTTTAATGCGGTGAAGTACGCTGCAAAATTTTTCCCATGTCAGTTATGCCGACAAGCTTGGTGGAACTTCTCGATCTTCGTGAGGAAAACTGCCAAGCTTTTTGCTGGTAGGCACGCGTAGGTGAGAAAAGGTGACATTCAGGCTAGAATCAGCAACATTTCTCACCTAAATCACAGAATTACGAGAAACGAATATTGAAAAAATATCGGAATCGTTGGTTATTTCAGCTTAATGTGTCGATTTTTCACCTCGGATAACTTGCATTATAAGAATTCGATGAGTAAACTTAACCGTAAACTCACTGTTTGAAATTTAGTTAGAGGTGAACGGGAATGCGGCACAATCAAGAAACGATGTACGACCCAACGTTTGAACATGCCGCTTGTGGCATGGGCTTTATCACCCAGATCCACGGGCTGGCGACGCATGCGTTGGTGGAACGTGCGTTGGTGATGTTAGCACGGATGAATCACCGTGGCGGTACCGGTTCAGAACCTGATACTGGCGACGGTGCTGGGATCTTAATGGCGATGCCAGATAGCTTTTTCCGCAATTACGCAGCCGAACAAGATTTTGAGTTGCCGAAATTTGGGGATTACGCCGTCGGGAATTTCTTCTTACCTCAAGATGCAGAAGGTAAAAAGGCGACCCAAGATGCCGTCACCGAACAAGTGCAACAACATGGCTTTCGCGTGTTGGCTTGGCGGGCGGTACCTTATGTGTATGAAGCTTGCGGCCCCACAGCGCAACATGTGATGCCAAGCTTTATGCAACTGATCGTGGCGCGGCCAGATGCCGTTGATGCCGGACGCGAATTTGAAGATGCCTTGTTTAAGTTGCGTCGACAATTAGAAGGCTTATTTAACGCGGAAGACTTCACCATCGTTAGCTTGTCGTCACAAACGATTTGTTACAAAGGCATGTTGCACGCTTATCAAGTCGGCCAATTCTACCCTGATCTGCATGATGAAACCATGCAGTCATCGATCTGCTTGATCCACTCACGCTTTTCGACCAACACCTTCCCAAGCTGGGATCGCGCGCAACCCTTCCGCTATTTGGCCCATAACGGCGAGATCAACACGTTAAAAGGTGCCGAAAACTGGATGGCTTCCAACAACATCCCCGTGTATAACGAAGATGATTCCGATTCTGCTAAACTGGAAAACTGCATGGAATATTTGTACCACCATGGTCGCGATATTCCGCAAGCTTTGCTGATGATGATGCCTGAAGCTTGGGGCGAAGGTACCGGCATTTCGGAAAAGCAACGCGCCTTTGATGAATACAATGCCAGCTTTATGGCGCCTTGGGATGGACCGGCAGCGATCTGCTTTACTGACGGTATTCAAGTTGGCGCCGCCCTTGATCGCAACGGTTTGCGCCCAAGTCGCTATTTGGTGACCAACGATGACATTATGGTCGTTGCGTCTGAATCTGGCGTGTATGATGTCGCCCCAGAAGACTTGGTGGACAAAGGCATTTTAGGCCCAGCGGAAATGGTTTTAGTCGACACCCATGAAGGCAAGATCTACCATACCCAAGCCATCAAAGACAAATATTCAACGGCCCATCCTTATCAACAATGGTTGGATGACAACCAATTGACCTTAGACCAAGTGCCTGGCGCCGATATCCAAAGCGACTTAACTGAAGATTCTTTGGAAACCTTGTGGCGTCGGCATGGCTACACTGTGGATATCATTCAAGATGCAATCATCCCCATGGCCAAAAAAGGCGAAGAACCGATCATTTCCATGGGCTTTGATACGCCGCTTGCGGTACTGTCCAAAAAGCCACAAAGCTTGTTTACTTATTTCAAACAACAATTTGCCCAAGTCACCAACCCACCGATCGATGCGATCCGTGAAAAATTAGTGATCGGCACAGAAGTCTTCATCGGCCCAGACGCAGATGTCGCTGCCGATGATCCTAAAAATGCCCGCAAGATCAAACTTTCCTCGCCAATGTTATCGACGGCTGAATTTGAAAAGTTGCGGCATTTGGATAAAGACGGCTTCCACACCCAAGAACTGTCGATCTGCTATGCCAAATCTGATCGTCAACACCGCTTGCAACAAGCCTTAGATGACTTGTTCCGCGCCGCTGAAGCCGCGATCGATGCTGGCAAGAACTTGTTGATCTTGACCGATCGCGATGCCGGCAAAGAACAACTCGTCATGCCGATCTTACTGGCAGTTTCTGGGTTGAACAACTATTTGGTTCGCAAAGGCAAGCGCGGCCGCGCATCGATTTTAGTCGATACTGGCGAAGCGTGTGAAGTGCACCATTATGCCGCGTTAATGGGTTATGGTGCGTCGGCGATCCATCCTTATGGCGTGTACGCCACGCTGAAAGCTTACGGCATGGCATCGGCGTTAGAAACTTATCGCCATGCCGCTGAAAAAGGCATCATCAAGATCATGTCGCGCATGGGGATCTCAACGATCACCGGCTATCAAGGCGCCCAACTGTTTGAAGCAGTGGGCTTGTCAACGGCGGTGGTGGATGAATACTTCACCGGCACGCAAAGCCGGATCGGCGGCATTGATCTGGATCAAATCGAAGCGGAATATATGGCACGCTATGACCGCGCTTTTGGTCCTAAAGCCAATCGCGACTTGCCATCTGGCGGCTCTTTCAAATACCGTGCAGAAGGCGAACACCATTTGTATAACCCGCGTACGATCTACAAGTTCCAACGGGCGGTGCGCTTAGGCGACTACAAGTTGTATCAAGATTACGCCAAAGAAATGCATGAAGAAGAACTGTCAGATCCGACCACGCTGCGCTCGCAGTGGCATATCCACTCCGATCGCCCTAGTGTACCGTTATCAGAAGTTGAACCGGTTTCCTCGATCGTCAAACGCTTCAAGTCTGGCGCAATGAGTTACGGCTCGATCTCCGAAGAAGCCCACACCACCATTGCCGAAGCGATGAACCGTTTAGGCGGCAAGTCCAACTGTGGTGAAGGTGGCGAACCACGCTGGCGCTTTAAGACCCGCGGGCAAAAACGCGACGTCAACTCCAAGATCAAACAAGTGGCGTCAGCACGTTTTGGCGTGAATACCGAATATTTGATGTCTGCTGAAGAGATCCAGATCAAAGTCGCTCAAGGGGCAAAACCTGGCGAAGGCGGGCAATTACCTGGCACCAAAAACTTCCCATGGGTCGCTGAAGTCCGCGGTTCCGTGCCTGGGGTGCGTTTGATCTCCCCGCCACCGCATCATGATATCTACTCCATCGAAGACTTGAAGCAGTTGATCTATGACTTAAAGCAAGTCAATCCAGATGCGGCAGTCACTGTCAAACTGGTTTCTTCTACTGGCGTTGGCACCATCGCGACTGGCGTTGTGAAAGCTGGCGCGGATAAAGTCGTGATCTCCGGTTACGACGGCGGTACTGGCGCGGCACCAAGAAACTCAGTGCGTGATGCTGGCTTGCCATGGGAAATGGGCTTATCTGAAGCTCATCAAACGTTGGCCATGAACCGCTTGCGTCAACGGGCCATTTTGGAAACGGATGGTAAGTTGATGGATGGCCGTGATGTCGCCGTGGCCATCATGCTTGGGGCGGAAGAATTCTCGTTTGCCTCACTGGTGTTGGTATCTGTCGGCTGCATCATGATGCGCGTTTGCTCGTTGAACACTTGCCCAACTGGCATTGCCACGCAAAACCCAGCGCTGCGCAAGTTCTTCATCGGCACGCCAGAAAATGTCATCAACTGCATGCAATTCATCGCCGAAGACTTACGCGAAGAAATGGCCAAATTAGGCTATCGCACCGTTGATGAAATGGTCGGCCATGTCGAACACTTAGTCCCTCGCTTTACCGCCACTGGGAAAGCCAAGACTTTGGACTTCTCGCGCATGTTAGGCAAAACTTACGGGATTGAACGCAAAGTTGCAGATCCGTTCAAGCCTGCCGACGAACGTCCAGAACTCAACGCGTTTGCTGAGCAAGCCGTGCAATCTGACGAACATACAGTGATCAAAAAGCACATCAACAACATTGATCGTTCTGCTGGTGCCCGTATTTCTGGTTGGTTGGCTAAACGTTTTTCTGATGATCATTTGCCAGATGATCGCTTGACCTATGAATACACCGGTGTCGCCGGGCAAAGCTTTGGCGCATTTGCGGCAGCAGGGTTGACCTTGCGCTTGATCGGCGAAGCCAATGACTATGTTGGCAAGAGCTTATCTGGTGGCCGCTTGATCGTCCAAGCCCCGAAACAAGCTGCGGCATTATATGCCAATGCGCCGATCGTCGGTAACGTGGCTTGCTTTGGTGCCACTAGCGGCGAAGCATTCTTCAACGGTCGAGCCGGTGAACGCTTTGCCGTGCGGAACTCCGGCGCCAATGTGGTGGTCGAAGGTATCGGTGATCATGGTTGTGAATACATGACTGGTGGGACGGCGGTGATCTTAGGTTCGATCGGGCGCAACTTTGGCGCTGGGATGTCTGGTGGGGTCGCTTATGTTTACGATCCAGATCATCAGCTTGAGTCTCATGCCAATATGGATATGATCGAATTCTTCAAAGTCGGCGAAACTGCCGGCGATGAGATCTTGCATGACTTGATCGTCAAGCATGCGCGCTACACCAACTCAGCGAAAGCTTTGGAACTGTTAGCCAGCTGGGATCAAGCGCAAAAAGATTTCGTCAAAGTCTATCCAAAAGAGTTCCATCGGATGAATGACTTAATGGCGGACTTAGCCAAGCAAGGCGTCGCTGCCAAAGACTTGGAACAAGCCGCCTTTGATCAAGTCATGGGCCCACAGCCAACTGTTAAGTAACCCAAAGGCTAGACGACCGCGTAGGAGGAAAATAAGATGTCAGATCCTTTTGGCTTTATGAAATATACGCGCAAGGATAACCCTTGGCGCGACCCCAAGACTCGCATCTTGGACTTTAACGAAATGGAATTGACGCTGTCAGAATCGCAACGTCGCCAACAAGCCTTGCGTTGCATGAATTGTGGCGTGCCGCATTGCCATGTCGGCTATGCGTATGCTGGCGGCAAAGCGGTATCTGGCTGTCCGAATGACAACTTGATCCCAGAATGGCAAGATTTCGTTGGCCGCAATGAAGACAAACGGGCCTTTCAGCGCTTGACGTTGACCAACCCATTGCCTGATTTCACTGGGCATGTGTGTCCCGCCCCTTGTGAAGTGTCATGTAACGAAGCGTTGCACAACAAAGGCATCACCATTCGCAACAACGAACGCTTTATTATCGATCAAGCCTTTAAATATGGCTGGGTCGAAGAATCTGGCCGCCCAGTGTCCCGCAATGGCATCAAAGTCGCCATTGTCGGTTCTGGCCCAGCGGGGTTGACGGCAGCTTGGCGCTTGAACCAATTAGGCTATGACGTCACCGTTTATGAAGCCGCTGATCGGCCTGGTGGTTTGGTCATGTACGGCATTCCGAACATGAAACTGCCTAAAGAAGACGTCGCTCGCCGCATCGCGGTGATGGAAAAAGTCGGCGTGACCTTCATTTGCAACACACGCGTTGGCGTGGATATTTCTGGCGAGGAACTGCAAGCCAAATATGCGCGCGTCTTGTTAGCCATTGGCGCGCGGATGCCGCGTGAACTTAACGCCCCAGGCCGTCAGCTCAAAGGCGTCAAGCAAGCGTTGGACTTCTTAACGGACGCCACGCATGCGGTGTTAAAAGAAGGTACCAAAGCCAACACCAAGCTGGCAGGCAAAAAAATCGTCGTCGTTGGCGGCGGCGATACCGGTAACGACTGCATCGCCACGGCTTTGCGCTTAGGCGCGCGTGACATTTTGCAATTGGAGATCGTGCCAGCGGCGCCAAAACAACGTCCTGACAACAACCCTTGGCCTGAATGGCCACGGACGCAACGCATCGGCTACGGCCAAAGCGAATACGCCCAATTGTCTGACAAGCCGTTGACGCGTTTTGCCCACACGATCACTGCTTTTCACGGCGATCACGGGCAATTGCAAAGCATCACCATCAATGAAGCCGATCACTTCCAACCAGTATCTGGCACTGAAGTCACTGAAGAAGCTGATCTGGTGTTGTTGGCAATGGGCTTTACCGGCGCTGATTCGTCCGTGTTTGATAACTGCGGTGTGCACAAAGTTTATGACGATTACAAAACCGACAATGAACAAGTGTATGTCGCTGGGGATGCCAAACGCGGGCCATCTTTGGTGATCTGGGGGATCCGCGAAGGCCGCATGGCGGCAGAAGCGATCCACAAATCCTTACAATCAGCCAGCGAGTTGGTTCCTGCCGGGGTTAAGCACGCTTAAAAAAAATCTCTGTCGAAGGTATTTCGGCAGAGATTTTTTGATAGAAGCCAAAATCGGCATAGCGCGTTTCCAATGAATACGCTATCATTAACAATAGTAAACTTGATGAGCAACAAATGAAGGACTGGATTTTCCACGAATGGAGGACATCACTTGGGCATATTTGGCGATAGTCGCAAAGGCGTTGAAGCGTTGGTGCAGTCACTGGGGTATGACTTGGATGGTAATTTCATTTTGGCTTATCATCGTATGAACAATGTTGCAAAAGTTGCGGTCAATATTTTGTTTCGCGTCCCGTCGATGGGAACGAGCGCGGTTGAAAAGCAATACTTGGTGATTTTCAGCCCAGAACGCTTGGTGTTACATCAAATGTCAAAAAATGGCGAAACTCGCGTGCTACAAGCCCAAGACATTGAAGATTTTCATTATCGCGATGGGGCCAATCACTCGCTCGTGTTTGAATTTCGTTACCATGATGAAGCCTTTAGTTTCTACACTTATCAAGACTTTAGTTTTAAGCTGAAATACATTGGTGACAACGTAGCCCAACTTGTAGCTAGTGACTTTTTAGGTTATGCCAAAGCGTGACAACGAAAAATCGCAGACGTGAGCCGGCGATTTTTTTGATGGCGCTATTTCAGGCAAAAGCCTTGTTGATGCAACGCTGCTAGCAATTCGGCACGTTTTTGCGGCGTGTGGGCGGCGCCATTGGCCAACAAGTGCGTAAACGTTTCCGCACGGCGGTTAGTGTCGCGGGTGCGGTAATAGTGCGCGATCACCTGATCATAATCGGCCATTTGCGCTGGCCAATCATCGGGTAAGTGATACTCGTTTTCAAAACGCATCAATGCTTGGGGCATGCGCGGCTTGAATTGTGGGGCTTGATCAGGGTAGCCGACGATCACCCCGCAAATCGGGAAGGTGAGCTTAGGCAGATGCAATAGTGCGATCAATTGCTTGGGATCATTGAGAATACTGCCTAAGATCACTGTGCCTAAGCCTTCGCTTTCAGCGGCGTTGACTAGGTTTTGCGCCGCCAACAACGTATCTGAAGCGGCTTGGATGAATTTGTCTGTGGACCCCAGTTGGTTAGGGTGATCGGCGCATAAGTCGGCGCGATGTTGGTCAGCGACAAAAATCAATAATTCCCCGTTGTCATCGACATAGGCTTGTTGGCTGATGGCGGCGATTTGGGTGCGCAACTGGCGATCAGTGATAGGGATCACGCTGAAGGATTGTAAGAAATGCGACGTTGCCGTATGTTGGGCGACGGTGATCAACCGGTTCAAACATTGCGGATCAACTGGATGGGTCGTGAATTTGCGAATGGTTCGATGATCTAAAAACATGCAATCGCCTCCAATTTCATTATAGCCAGATTTTGCAGTTACAAAAGGCAAAAACTGGGCAAACAAATTCTCGTTCAAAAATGAACGTTGCCGACAAGCACCTTGGTTTGTGTGTATAATGAATAAGATCAAACCCTTCGCTCAAAGGAGCTAATTATGCAGATCTTTGATTCACATACCCACTTAAATGACACACCTTATGCTGGCCAAGAAGCCCAATTCGTCCAACAAGCCGCTGATCTTGATGTCAAAAAAATGGCGATCGTCGGCTCAGACACCAACTTAAATGCTGGGGCTATGCGCTTGGCGGCAGAATTTTCCAATCTTTATGCGATCGTTGGCTGGCATCCGGAATCTTCGAAAGATTACACCCCAGCCGCCGAAAAGCTGTTGATGGCACAACTTGCTGATGACAAAACCGTCGCGTTAGGCGAGATCGGGTTGGATTATCACTGGAATACCAGCCCGCGTGAGATCCAACGCCGCGTGTTCAAACGCCAATTGGCCATTGCGCGCGACTTGCATATGCCCGTGTCGATCCATTCGCGGGATGCGTTTGAAGACAGCTACGCCATTTTAAAAGCGGCACATGTCGAAGACTTTGGCGGGATCATGCATAGTTTCACCGGCGACGCTGAATGGGCCAAGAAATTCTTGGATCTGGGGATGTATATCTCTTATTCTGGCATCGTCTCTTTCAAAAATGCCCCAGAAGAACATGAATCGGTGCAAGTGATCCCAGAAGATCGCTTATTGGTGGAAACTGACGCGCCATATTTGACGCCGACGCCGCATCGTGGGGAACAAAATCAGCCTGGCTTCACCCATTTTGTGGTGGATGCTGTGGCGAAGTATCGCGAAGATTCGCCAGAACACATTGCGGCGATCACTTGGCAAAACGCCCATCGTATTTTTAATATTGGAGAATAAATGAGTAAGTTCAAACAAATTATTGTCGTGGAAGGCCGCGACGACACCAAGCGCTTGCATGAAGCCTTCGGGGATGTGGATACTATCGAAACCCGCGGGTCGGCGATTTCCGAGCAAACCTTAGCTTTGATCAAAAAAGCCCAAGCGACTCGCGGGGTGATCGTGTTGACCGATCCGGATTTTCCTGGCGAAAAGATCCGCAAAACGATTTCTGCCGCCGTACCTGGGGTGACCCACGCCTTTTTGCCGCGCGCCGATGCCAAACCTGATCACGCCCATCAATCGTTAGGCGTTGAACATGCCACGCCGCAAGCGCTACAAGTGGCGTTAGGCCATTTGATCACGGAAGTGCCAGATGCGCCAGAACAAATTTCTCGCGAAGACTTGTATACTGCCGAGTTGATCGGCTCGCCTAAAGCGGCCAAGCGCCGCGCCGCGTTAGGCGATATCTTGCATATCGGCTACACCAACGGCAAGCAGTTGCAAAAGCGCCTGCGCCAATTTGAGATCACGCCAAAACAATTCGCCGACGCATTAACGCAGCTGAATCAGGAGGAAGACCATGCCTGAACATATCGCCAATCCCAGTCGCACTGCCGCGATTTTAAAGCGCCACGGCTTTACTTTTAAGAAGTCTTTAGGCCAGAACTTTTTGACTAACCCAACGATCTTACAAAATATCGTAGATGCCGCGGCCCTCACCCAAGCTGATGATGTCATTGAAGTTGGCCCTGGTATCGGAGCGCTGACCCAATTCATCGCCGAAAATGCCCATCACGTGTTGGCCCTAGAAGTCGATGGCCGCTTATTGCCAGTGTTGGCCGAAACCTTGGATGGCTACTTGAATGTTGAAGTGGTGTTAGAAGATGTGCTCAAAGCCGACTTGCCCAAGCTGGTGCAAGACCATTTTGATGGGCAACACGCGTTAAAAGTTGTGGCCAACTTGCCTTATTACATCACCACGCCGATTTTGACGCATTTGATGAACTCGCAGTTGCCATTCACCAGTTTGACGGTGATGATGCAAAAAGAAGTCGCCAATCGCTTGACGGCTGCACCAAATTCAAAAGATTATGGCAGCTTGACCATCGCCATTCAACAACAAATGGATGTGCAAGTGGCGTTTGAAGTCAAACGCACCAACTTTGTGCCAGCGCCTAATGTGGATTCGGCGATCGTGACGTTAACGCGCCGCGCTGCGCCATTAGTGGCGGTCAATAACCAAACCAGCTTTGATAAGCTGACGCGCGGGGCGTTTGCGGCGCGCCGCAAAACGCTGTGGAACAACTTGGTGAATCTCTATGGCAAAGCCAACCGCGACGCGTTGAAACAAGCCCTTGAAACCGCTGAAATCGACGCCACCATGCGTGCTGAAGATCTCAGTATCGCCGAATTTGGTCGGTTAAGCGATGCGTTGGACGCGGCTGGTTTTTAAGCGTGGCATAGAACCTAAAAATTTGGTGAAAACGTTGGTGTGATGCGCATTTAATAGTTGTCAGAATGAGAATGTAATGGTATAATTGCAAACTTGTTGACTTTGTGGTATGATAGACACCAAGAGGTGAAATGCATGCCAATGACATTAGCTAGCATCAAGCAACAACTCGACGATAAGATCGGCGAGAATCTCACAGTCGTCGCCCAAGCGGGCCGCAAGAAGGTCACCCGGCGCAAAGGGACGTTAAAAGAAACCTACCCAGCGATTTTTGTGGTGGATCTCGATCAAGAAACCAACGCGTTTGAACGCGTTTCGTACAGTTACGCAGATCTCCTCACCAAATCGATCCAAATCACATTTGATGACGAAGAAAAAGTTTCCTAAAATCAACCATGTTGCGAAGTTGCACATGGTTTTTTTGTTGCCCAGCGTTTTGAAAAGCGTCGCTAGACGAATCCGCGTTGCTTTTCAAAACGCGACGATGCGCGCTGATCTGCTAGTCCTATCATAAAGCGTGTTGAGCTTGAATACCTGGGTGTGGCTTTTCATTCACCGGAAACTGTGCCATGATGCAAGTGTTATTGTTGCTTTGATTCGGCTTATGAAAGGATACCAACATGTTCACATTCGATCCCATCACCACTTCTGCCACGCGTTTGCAGGCGTTGAAAGTGTACCAAGCTAACAGTGAGTATTTCCGCTTGATCGGCGATGATCAACCGACTTTAGTCACGATCTTAAATGACGCCAAAGAAGTGCCTATAGGCAAAACCAAAACCTCCAAACATTTTCGCTTGATCAAACAAGGCCAAGCCGTGATCGGCGTATGCGACTGGATCACTGGCTACCCAACTGAACATGGCGTTTATTTGGGATTGTTATTGATCAGCAAGCCTCATACTGGCTTAGGCCAGGCGGTAATGGCGCAATTATTTGCGCAGTGGCAACAAGAACACTACAGCGAAGTTGAACTTGGCGTGGTCACCACCAATGTTGATGCGCTGGCATTTTGGACGCAGTTAGGCTTTAAAGAAACGCGCCGCTCACCGTTCCAATTTCAAAATGGGCATGTGGCAGAAGTCGTCGTGATGCAACGCCAACTTTGAGTTTCGCGCTTTTGCCTGTGGTATACTAGAAAACAAAAGCTAACGAGACTGGTGGTCAAGATGGAACTCATCGAAAAAGCCCCGGCCAAGATCAACTTGAGTCTAGATGCGCTGTATCGCCATCACGACGGCGAACATGAGTGGCGGATGGTGATGACGTCGGTTGATCTCGCCGATTATGTGCATATTCAACCGGCAAAGGCGATCCGCGTGACGACAGACAGCGGATTTTTGCCGGAGGATCCGCGCAACCTTGCTTATAAAGCGGCCATGTTGTTACAACAAGTGGCTGGCGTCAACGCAGGGGCCCGCATTCATATTGAAAAACATATCCCGGTATCCGCTGGCCTAGGCGGCGGCTCTAGTGATGCTGCGGCAGTATTGCGCGGGCTGAATCAGCTGTGGCAGCTGGGTTATTCGCGTACGCAATTGGCGCAATTGGGACTGCAAGTGGATTCAGATGTGCCGTATTGTGTGTATTCGCATACCGCCAAAGTCACCGGTCGCGGTGAGATCGTCGAGCCACTTGGCAGCCTGCCAAATTTCTGGGTGGTATTGGCCAAACCGCGCGCTTCGGTGTCGACGCCAAGTATTTTAAATGCCGTGGATTACTCCAAGCCATTGCCGCGCCCTGACACCGATCAAGTGCTGGCTGGCATCCAAGCGCATGATTTTGCCCAAATGACCAAAGGTATGGCCAATTCACTGGAACAACTCACTGCCAGTCGCTATCCGGAGATCACGGATCTGCGGGAGCGCTTCGTCCGCTATGGCGCGCAGATCGCGCAAATGTCTGGCTCTGGGCCAACGGTGTTTGCCTTATGCGAAAAACACAGTCGCGCCATGCGCGTGTACAATTCGATGAAAGGCTTTTGCCCAGAAGTTTATCTGGTGCGGCCGTTGTCGTAAATCATCAAAAGCCGTTTTGTTTGCCATCGGGCCAAACAAAACGGCTTTTTCAACAAGGAGCGGCCATGTCGTTAAGTGAAACCACCTTTTTATTAAGTCAACAAGCGCAACTGACGCCAACACAACAAGCGCTGACCAAGCGGATCCAAGCTTTCATCCAGCAACATCAAGCCGATGAACAAGCCGCAGTATTTGTGCTATCTGGTGATGCCGGTTCTGGCAAAAGCGTGGTGTTGAATGCAGTATTTACCGCGGTGCGCCAGCCGGGGATGCACTTGCTGGTGAACCACAACGAAATGCTTAAAGTCTATAAAGAAGTTGCCGGCATGACGCCTGGCGTGTTGAAAAAAGACTACGAAAAGCCCACGCCGTTTATCAACCGTATGCAAAAATCAGGCCAAAAAGCCAAAGCCGTATTTGTCGACGAAGCACATTTGTTATTGAGCCAACCAGATCCGTTCAATGCCTATCGCGGGCACAATCAGTTGGCTGATCTGCTTGAGTTGGCCCATGTGGTGGTGATCGTTGAAGACTTCGATCAAGTGGTGAAGCTCAAATCGCATTGGGATCGCCAATTGTTGCAGCAAACTTTGCAAGGCCATGTGGTGGCATCAGCCAAACTTTCCCAACAGTTTCGCCTGCAAGCGGCCAGTGTGGCGAATTGGATCAACGCTTTTGTCCAAAAGCGGCAGTTGTTGCCCCTGCCTCACCCCAAAAATTTCAGTTTCAAGGTGTTTGAAGACGGCCAGCCATTATATGACTGGATCCAAGCACAAGATCGCGCAGTCGGCTTGGCGCGCATGATCGCCACGACGGATTTCCCATTTCGGGTGTTTGGCGAGCGCACTTGGTGGGTGGATGCTGGAAATTTGCATTTGCCATGGGATAAAATCAACTTTACTGATCGCCCTTGGGCCAGCCGGCCAGAAACTTTGCATGAAGTCGGGTCGATCTATACGATCCAAGGCTTTGATCTCAATGTCGCCGGGGTCATTTTAGGACCAAGTTTGGATTATGACCCAGTACGCGATCGGATCACCGTCGACACCAGCAAGTTTGAAGATCAAGAGGCCTTTCGTAAGCGCGCCGGCTTAGGCGAGTTGGATAAACAAGCGCTAGTCTTGCATGTGGCCAATATTTTAATGAAACGCGGTCGGCTGGGTTTGGGCTTATATGCTGTGAATCCAAAATTGCGTCAAAGATTGTTGGCGTTGCAATAACGTGATGTTACCAGCACTTTGCGCCTTGTCCGGAATGGTTACGCTAACTTTATAGCGTTGACTTTGGCGCTGGTTCTCGCGATGATGGAGGGGTAAGCCGGAAGGAGGCGACGAACATGACTGAGTTGAAACCAGATCGCGCATTTTTTTGGGGGATCACCTTCAATGTGATCTACATTATCGCCGAAGTCGGCTTTGGGGCGGCAGTCGGTTCGATCGCCTTGATCGCCGATGCGTTGCATAATTTCTCTGATGTGTTGGGACTCGCAATCGCGTGGTTTGCCGCTTGGCTATCTTGCCGCAAACCGACTGCCATGCGCACATATGGTTATAAAAGTTCGTCGATCCTGGCGGCGTTGATCAACGCGGTATTCTTGTTGGTCGCAATGGGCGCGATCATCGTCGAAGCCGCTGGGCGCTTTGCCCATCCTGCGCCGACTCAAGGTGGTATCGTGATGCTGGTCGCTGGCATTGGGATCATCGTCAATGGCGTGACGGCCTTGTTGTTTCATCACGGCAAAGACCATGATCTCAATATTCGCGGGGCCTTTATGCACATGGCAGCCGACGCTGGTGTCAGCTTAGGGGTGGTTTTAGCTGGCGGGTTATACCTGTTGACTGGCTGGCAATGGCTTGATCCGACGGTATCGATTTTGGTGGCGTTAGTGGTCTTAGTTGGCACCTGGGGTTTATTGAAAGACGCGGTGAACTTGGCCATGGCAGCAGTGCCTAAAGCCGTTGATCCCGCTCAAGTTGCGGCATGTATCACCCAGTTTCCTACAGTGATCTCTTGTCATGATCTGCACATTTGGGCGTTAAGCACAACTGATGTGGCGCTGACGGTGCATGTGATGCGCGATACGAACGAAAACAATGATTGGTTCATCGAAAAGCTCGGTCAGAAATTACGCGACCGATTTGACATTGCCCATGTCACGATCCAAGTGGAGTATGGGGATTATCAACCGTTGCGAATGAAAGACAATCCTTATTAAGCAATCAAAATACCGGCGATCATGCGATCACCGGCATTTTTTAAATCGTGAAAGGTTCATAACGTCATGTTGTGAGGACGATCATTGTCCAAAAACGCCAACGGGGTGTTTTCGACTAGCTTATGATAGCCAAGCGCGTTGATGTTTTGCGCCAGTTGATATTCGTCAGGACTGTAAGCCACGCGAGTCAAATGTAAAGGGTCCAACAGCGTCAATCCGGTTGGATGATCAAGCAAGTAGCGGGCAGCTTTTGATCCAGCAATTCGAATATAGAAATCATATTCATCTGCACGAACATGCAAGATACTGCGATACACCGGCCCGTATGTGTTGGAGGTGGAAAGTGACAAGTATTGCCGATTCCACTTTTCTATAAACACTTCGACAGTGCGCGGTACGAGCTTGAATTTGGCCGCAAATTGCAAGAACAAGTTAGCCACCCCATGGCACGACACCGTGAGATGAACTGTTATCTTTGATGAGTTGAGTTAGCTGGCTACGACTACCTTGGCAGCTCGTCGCTGAGCTCGAGCGCGCTC
>NZ_BAAFZI010000048.1:0-17037 GCF_045862175.1 Lacticaseibacillus salsurae
ATATTGGAGTTGATCTTCTGTATTTTGTGAGTTGTGGTGACTACAAGTATACAGGGGCAACTCTGTTTTTGTATCGTCAATCGCCGGATTTTCGTGCATAAAAATAGCGTCAAATAATTTCGGTAGTCCGGCAGATCGGGGCTGGAATTATTTGACGCTTATTTGAGTAATCGGAACGGTATAAACTGCGCGATGACACCAAGCGGGCTGCTGTAGCGCGAGCTGAACGTAAAGCTAAGAACAAACGATTCAATGCTGCCTATTCTGTCTTTTTGGATGGTGCATACTCTGAGGCCGCAAGTGCGGAGAAATTAGGTCAAAAAGTTCAGACCACATGGCATGATGCAATTTTTAACGATAATGGTGCGACTGTTGCGGGTAAACAATATGGTGATTTCAATGATGCTATTGAAGCTTTGATCAACAGCGAAACTTCTTTGACCAGTAAAATTTCTGATGGACGCGGTTCAATGACGACTGGCATGAATACTATGTCAAAAAATGTTACTTATGATACGAAGTCCAAACTTGAAACAGCTTTGAAAATCGCCACTAAGGTCGAAAAATTTGCCTCGATGACAACATCGCCAAGTGGGAGCTATCAAACGTATGGTGCAGATTTATCTGAACTGGATTCTGATGCAGCTGATTTGATTTCAACTGGTTTTGATAAAGAATAACTTTAAAAAGGCTATTTTAGCCAATAATACACAAAAATGGCTGATCAGCATCTTTGTTTGTGTGTGTTAATTGTAGTCTTTGATTAAGTTAATTGATTCAGTGTATCTCGGTATCCATGGAGTTTTGAGGTATGGTAATCGTGTAATCGTCGAAGGTTATTGTGATAGGAATAACTCGTTAATTTAACAACATTCGTAAACCAGAATCTTTCACGTAGTAGTAAAGCATAACGCGGATGTACCTAAAAGTCTCAGAAAGAATCTAAGCTGGTTACTGGCGATTATATTATACGTAATGAAATGGATATTAGCTTTTTTGAGAAATCTAAAGGTTATTCGACGAAATACGGCCGTGGATGGATTATATTATATTACCGCGATGAAGCAGCGCTTAAAGCAGGAGAACCGTTTAAGTATCTGTATAACAAGAACAAACAAAGGACCACTAACCTTCGGTATACGTTCTACTCCTCAAGTTATGGATGGGCTTTGGAAGAAGAAAATTTAAAGACGGGAAAGTCTTCACCGCTGGTTGATAATAGCAAAGTTAAGACTTTCCAAGATGCTGAAAAGTTAGAACACTTAGCTAGAGATGCAGGAGCTACGAAAATAGTTCGTCAGTGAATACCGTATCCAAGCTAATCATCTGTTAACGTAAATGACGCATAAAAACACCGATCAGCGTTTGATGTACCCCCCAGATTTGGATTATCATCCAAACTTGGGAGATCGCATCAGTAAGCTGACCGGTGTTTTTATGGCGCTACAATTTATGGCGTTGATAGCCATCTTGTCTGTCAATATCTGAGTGTTTCTCTGCTTATGTGTGGTTTTGCTGATCTAGTTACATTTTCATATTCATTTTCGCATAAGAATCCATACCAGCCATCCAAAGTTCTTCAGGCTTAATGCCGCGTTCTTTGGCGAAGGCGTTCATCAAGGTGTCCATATCCATCAGGTGGTAATGCGGCATCGGCTTGCTTGGATCATAGCTTTGGATCTGTGCCATCATGCCGCCGTCTTCGTGTTCAATAATGTGGCAGTGATACATGTAGACCCCAGGCAGATCGAAGCGAACCAGGATGCGTACGGTTTCGCCAGGATTGACGCCGACGGTATCTTTATAGCCGTGTTCATTAGGATAAGGCGCTTTGCCATTGCGGGAGATCACCAAAAATTGGGTGCCGTGAACGTGGAATGGATGGACCATGCCGCCGTCTTTGGAATTGTTGTTGGTGATGTCCCAATACTGAGCTTCGCCCATGGGTTGCGTCGCGTCAATGCGCTGCATGTTGAACTTTTTGCCGTCGAGCATGACAGATTCATCCATGCCGCTCATGACAATTTTGCGTACCGGGGTATCAGCCGCCACTTTTGGTGCGTGAATGGTGAGCAAATGTGCTGGCAGTTGAGTATTGTCTGGTTTGAACGTATGGATACGGAATTTAAGGATCGGGACATCATCGCTGTACATGGTGACCACATCGCCATCATGATAGTCTTTGAAATCGATCACGATCTCGGCGCGCTCTGCACAAGTCAGCATCAACTTGTTCAAGCGGACAGGTTCCGGCAGTAAGCTTGAGTCACCAGCAATTTGGGTGAATGGTAGATCATCGCTGAGGTGCAGCCGCCATTCCCGCCGGTTGGCGCCGTCAAGCAGGCGCAACCGTAGCTTTTGCGTCGTGACGTCAAACACTGGGTTGACGGTGCCGTTGATCATTGCCGTTGGGCCTTGAACGCCGTCTGGATCGTAGTCAGCGCGATAATCCCACTGATTGTTTTCGTGGAAGCGTCGATCTTGTAAGACGACAGGAATATCGTCGACGCCATAGGTCTTTGGCAGCGGCAAGGCAGATTTATGCTGATCTGTGACCAAAACCATCGTGGCAAGGCCGTGCCAGACTTGTTCAGCGGTACTCGGGCAAGGATGGGCATGCAACCAGGTCGTTGCGGCGGGCTGATCCAGCGTGAAATCGATGTGTTTGGCTTCGCCTGGATAAACTGGGGCATGGCAGCCGCCGTCGACGTAGGGACCACTGACTGACAAGCCGTGCCAGTGGAAGGTGGTCAACTCCGGCAAATGGTTTTGCAAGGTGACGTGGATATGTTTGCCGACTGGATAAACGATGGTTTTGCCAAGGAGACTTGCCGAAAATCCCCATGTTTTAGTTGGGGCGCCAGGCAGGATCTGAGTTTCACCAGCTTGCGCCGTGACCGTATACCAAATGTCTGTCGCAGTTTCTTTGTCAGGCTTCAATAACGGCGGAATCGTCAGCGGCTTTTCAGGCGCTGGGTTCACGACTAGCGGCACATAGCCGCCGTCGTGAGTGTTGAATGCAGGTTCATCGAAAAAGTAATTTGTGTACAATTGTGATGACATCCTAATCGCTTCCTTTGGTTTCAGTTTAACACGATGAGATTACCGACGTGAGGATCATGAGGTTATCCTAATTATTGCAGTATACTAGGATCAAAGGGGAGACTTTGATCATGCAAAATAATTCTAAATGGACAGCGTGGTTCATGGTGATGATGAACTTATTCTTAGTTGTTGCGATGCTGGTAAATCGGGGTATGGTCGCGATGTGGCTGATGACCTTGATCATGCTGTGCGATGCATTCATCGGTTTATGGGCGGTTTATCATCAGCATCAATAAGTTTCTCATCGCCCGCAGCATGCAGACGTTAAGTGTCGGGTTACTTATCAATGAAAAGATCCTGGCTCAACGATCGAATTTGAAACGCAAAAAAAAACACCGGCCAGCTGACGCTGATCGGTGTTTTCGTTTGGACTGGTTAAATTAGATTTCTTCTGGAACCAATTTAACAGGCTTAGTGCCCATCCAGCCACAGATTTCTTCAAAAGTATCTGTGATTGCTTGAGTACCAGGTGCAAGGAGCTTACGAGGATCGTAGCCCTTACCTTGTTGATCCTTGCCAGCTTCGATGTATTCACGAGTAGCTTTAGCAAAGGCCAATTGGCATTCAGTGTTGATGTTGAGTTTGGAGATACCCATATGGATAGCTTTTTCAACTTGGTCTTGAGGGATGCCGGAGCCACCGTGCAAGACAAGAGGCAAATCAACAGCGTCAGCGATTTCTTGCAAACGGTCGAAGTGCAGGCCCTTCCAGTTAGCAGGGTATTGGCCATGGATGTTACCAATACCAGCAGCTAAGAAGTCGATACCAGTTGCAGCTAAAGTCTTAGCTTCTTCAACAGATGCTAATTCGCCTTCGCCGACAACGCCATCTTCTTCACCGCCAATAGAACCAACTTCAGCTTCGACGGAAATGCCTTTAGCATGTGCTAAAGCAACGATTTCCTTAGTCTTAGCAACGTTTTCTTCGAAAGGCAAGTCGTGGCCATCGAACATAACGGAGTTGTAGCCGGCAGCAATAGCTTCCTTGGCAGCTTCGTAGTTACCATGGTCAAGATGGATAACAACAGGGACAGTGATCGCCATGGACTTAACCGTTGCTTCGATCAGTTGCTTGCAAAGTTCGTAGCCGCCCATGTACTTAGCAGCGCCCATAGAAGTTTGGATCAGAACTGGAACGTTCAGTTCTTGTGCGCCTTTAAGGATCGCACGGGTCCATTCAAGGTTGTTGGTGTTGAACGCACCGATAGCGTAGTGACCCTTGCGAGCAGCTTGAAACAATTCAGTGCCGTGTACTAATGGCATGTATAGTTCCTCCTAAAGAATGAAAACTAAATTTTTTTACCCTTTCATTCTAACATAGTTTAATGATTTATGGCGGGAAATTTTGCAGTTCGCCGCTTGCAGTGCTAGGCTTTGAATGATGACGCTTACTTATGCAAACCTTTTTGAAAAAAGGAACTTAAGCGGCTCATGGCCAAACATGGTAAAATATTCACATACCAATTGGTATAGGAGGAGAAACATGACACCGAAGATCAACGACATTACCCCAGCAGAATGGGATCTGATGCGGATCGTGTGGACTAAAGGGGACGTCCACAGTCGCGACCTGATCACGTTGTTACAGCAAAAACGCGATTGGTCCGAATCCACGATCAAAACGCTGCTGGGCCGCTTAGTCAAAAAAGGCCTGTTACAAGTGGCCAAATCTGGACACCGCTTCACTTATTCTGCCACAGTAGATGAACGCGTGGCGATGGATGAAACCGTCCAAGAATTATTCGCGCATTTATGCGCCATGAAAAAAGGTCAAACGTTGGTCAACTTGGTGCAAACCACCACGATGACGCAAGCTGACTTGCAAGCCTTGCAACAAGTTGTCCAACAAAAGTTAGTCGATGCCCCGAATATGGTCACTTGCGACTGTTTACCAGCAGGTAATGGCGACGGTTGCGCCAATTAAATCAAAGCAAACGCATAGGCCGCCATCAGCGGCCTATTTTTACGGTCAAGGCCACAAGAAATCATCTACTGCCGCGGCCACGCGGGGATTGTCGCGCAAACGGGTATGCTGGGCGTTAGGACCGGTGAAGCGCAATTCTTGATAACTGCTGGTGTGCCCTGCCAGCAAAAAACCTAAGGCGCGACTAGAGGCATTTAAGATCTTGCCGTCAGAATGTGAGCCATCGTCTAAGTCACCATAAATATTCAACACTGCCAAGCGCGGGAAGCGATGCCGCAGTAAATAGGCCATGCGATAATCTGGCGCCATTAAATGGGGCTGTCCGTTTTGATCTAAGTGATTGTGCAACGGTTGCATGTGCATGCGGGCAATACTGTCAAAAGGCCCAGCGATCGCGGCCCATTTTGACACTCGTGGTAAGTTAGGGGATTGGCCCCAGCGCAGCAAGTACCACTCCACTGCCGTATTGCCTAGTGAATGCGCCACGAAGTTCACTTGTTGGACATGATAGCGGGCTTTGAGCCCAAGCATGACGCCATGCAGATACATGCGCAACCGGTGATAATCCACGGTGCGGCTATCTGCAAACACCACTTGCACCAGTGGATGCACCATGTGGTCAGTGAGCCGACCGGAAAACGCGACGTTGCCGTCAGGGCTGACTGTGGCGATCAGCGCAGGTGTCGCTTGCGCATCACGGTGGGCGGCAACCATTAATGGCCGCATCGAGCGGATATTGCCGTGGTGGCCGTGAACATATAGCGTCACCGGTTGGGAGATCGTACTGGCGAAAGTTTGGTGCATTGGCGCAAAGCCGATCACACCAATAAAAGTGAAAAGCAACCACCATTGTCGCTTCATGTTGCCGCCCTCCAGATCCTCAAAGATACTTGATTTTACCGCAAGCGCCGACTGGCTAGTGAGAACGCAAACGAAATTTAACCTGATATAGGTTTTAACTATATGTCGTGATAGGAAAAGACGATGCCTAATTCGTTGACACGTTATGCAGATGTGGCTATGATGAGTTCAACATAAAGAAGCGATTAGAAGATGAGTAGCCGATCAGTTGAGTTTTAACAGAGAGCCGCGATTTGGTGCAAGGCGGTAAATTCAAGCCGGTGAAGATGGTCTTGTCAGTTCGCTGGCATTCAAGCAATATGCGAAAGTGTCATGGGTGCGCCCATTATCGCGCCGGAGTCTGATCGGACTTCACGAGGTGTAGCGTGTGAACGCTACATGAATCAAGGTGGTACCACAGCATCGCTGTCCTTGACGTCTATTACAGGCGTCAAGTGCGGCGCTTTTTTTATTGAGGAGGAGTTTATCATGACCAAAACGATTATCGGCTATCCACGCATCGGGGAACATCGGGAATTAAAATTTGCCACCCAAAAATATTTCAAACATCAAATCACCCAAGCCCAACTGCAAACCACAGCCAAACAACTGCGCGCCAAAAACTGGGCGACGATCCAACAAGCAGGCATTGACCAGATCCCCACTGGCGACTTTTCATTTTTTGATACCACATTAGATACGGCCAAGTTGTTGAACATCGTACCAAAGCGCTATCAAGCATTAGGGTTGAATGATTTGGATGAATATTTTGCCTTAGCGCGCGGCTATCAAGGCGAGACTGGCGACGTGAAAGCTTTGCCAATGAAGAAGTGGTTCAACACCAACTACCATTATTTAACGCCAGAATTTGACGCTGACACCAAGATTCAAGTCGGCGATTGGCAATTATTCGACCAATTCAAAGAAGCTCAAAGCCAAGGCATCAACGCGCGGCCGACTTTAGTTGGACCATACACGTTATTGCGCTTGAGTCGCTTCTTGGACGGCAAAAAACCAGCTGATTTTGTTGCCGATCTCACCGCGGCTTACACTCAGATCTTGGCCACTTTAGCTGGACTTGGCGCTAAGTGGGTCCAATTAGATGAACCCGCGTTGGTTTATGATCAAAGCCCAGAAGAACTGGCGCTGTTCAAACAATTGTATCAACCGATCCTGGCAGCCAAAGGCCAGTTGAAGGTGTTGGCGCAAACTTATTTTGGGGATGTGCGCGATTCTTACACCACCTTGTTAGCGCTGGATTTTGATGGGTTAGGGCTGGATTTCAATGAAGGTCGCGAAGCCAACTTGCAATGCGTCCAGAAATTCGGCTGGCCAGCAGGCAAAACCTTATTTGCCGGGGTGATCAATGGGAAAAACATTTGGCGCACCAATTACCAACAAGCGCTAGATCTTTTGGCCCAATTGCCAAAAGATGCGGTATTGACCACGTCCACGTCTTTGTTGCATGTGCCATACACCACGCAAAATGAAACCAAGCTGGCGCCTAAAGAACTGAAATATTTGGCTTTTGCCCAAGAGAAACTGGCAGAATTGGCTGACTTAGACACCATCCGCCAAGCCGGCACCGATTGCCCCGCGTATCTCAAAAACCAAGCGTTGTTTGCTACCCCACGCTACAGCGAAAATGCAGCCTTAAATGCCAAGATCGCGGCGCTAAAGCCAGAAGATTACACCCGCTTGCCTAAGCGCAGTGTGCGCTTAGCCCAACAAGCTAAGACGTTGAACTTACCCGTTTTGCCGATGACCACGATCGGCAGTTTCCCACAAACTGCGGCGGTGCGCAAAAATCGCGCCCAGTTGCGCAAAGGGGAGATCACCAAAGACCAATACACCGCCTTTAACCACGCGGAAGTACGCCGCTGGTTGAAGATCCAAGAAGACCTGGGCTTGGATGTGTTGGTTCATGGTGAATTTGAACGCAATGACATGGTCGAATATTTTGGTGAGAACTTTGCTGGTTTTCGCTTTACTGAAAATGGTTGGGTCCAATCTTACGGGACGCGCGGCGTGAAGCCGCCGATCATTTGGGGCGATGTTTCGCGGCCACATCCGATCACTGTGGATGAAACCGTCTATGCGCAATCGCAAACTGATCATGTGGTCAAAGGCATGCTGACGGGACCAGTGACGATTTTGAATTGGTCATTCCCACGCGCTGATGTGCCAGCCAAATTGTCCACCGAGCAAATCGCTTTGGCGTTAGCCGACGAAGTGTTGGACCTGGAAAAACATGGCATCAAAGTGATCCAAATCGACGAGCCGGCGTTGCGTGAAAACTTGCCGTTGCGCAAAAAAGACTGGTATTCAAAGTACTTGGATTGGGCGGTACCAGCCTTTCGCTTAACGGCTGCCAAAGTGCAACCAACGACTCAGATCCACACACATATGTGCTACTCGGAATTTCAAGACATTATCGGCGCCATTGATGCTTTAGATGCTGATGTGATCTCGTTTGAAGCGTCGCGTGCTGACTTGACGCTGCTGGATGTGTTACATGATACGCATTTTGAGACGCATGTTGGCCCTGGGGTCTATGATATTCACTCGCCGCGAGTGCCATCAGTTGACGAGATCGTGGCCACCATCCATAAGATCTTGGCACGGATCCCAGAAGACCATGTGTGGATCAACCCAGATTGTGGGTTGAAAACCCGTGAAGAGCCAGAAACCATCGCCAGCTTGAAGAATATGGCTGAAGCGACGCGCCTGGTACGAAAGGAACTACATGAAAGTCAATCAACTGTTCAATGAACACCAAGTGATCTCTTTTGAAGTGTTCCCACCTCGTCAAAAATCCCCGTCGATCGATTTTTCGCGGATCTATGGCACCATGGACGCCTTGAGCCAATTGGACCCGGATTTTGTGTCGGTGACCTTTGGTGCGGGTGGATCCAAACGCCAAGCTGGGACTTTGGAGATCGCCAGTTTGATCAAAAGCGAATATGGCATCGAGCCGGTGGCGCATTTGCCAGCTAGTCAATTGACCGGCGAACAAGTTGATGCGCTATTAGAGCAGTTTGCGGCTCACGGGATCCAAAACATTTTGGCGTTGCGCGGCGATATTCCAAAAACTGGCCGCGTTGCCAATGATTTTGTCCATGCCAGCGATTTAGTGGCGCATATTTGTGCCACTGACCATGATTTCAACGTGATCGGCGCTTGTTATCCTGAGTGCCATCCAGAAGCTACTGATCTAGACGCCGATATTGCCCATTTGAAGTTAAAAGTGGACGCTGGTGCCAATCAACTGATCTCCCAATTATTTTTTGATAACCAAGTATTTTATGATTTTGTGGCGAAGTGTCGCGCCGCTGGTATCACGGTACCGATCGAAGCAGGGATCATGCCAGTGTTGAACCAACATCAGATCCAGCGCATGGCGCAAATGAGCGGTGTCACCTTACCCGAAAAGTTCACCGCCATGATGGCACGCTATGAAGGCAACCCGATCGCCATGCGCGACGCTGGGGTGGCATATGCCATTGACCAAATCGTGGATCTATTAGTTCATGGCGTCGATGGAATTCATATTTACACCATGGATAATCCCACAGTAGCGGCGCGGATCGTGCAAGCAACGCGTTCGCTGGTGCGCGCTTAAGCAAAAAAGGCTCTGCTTCACGACTCGAAAACTTGAATCGTGAAGCAGAGTCTTTCGCGTTAAAATGGCGAGATGACCCGATCACAGCAAATGCAAACTGCGATTCAAAAACAAAGTGGTTGAATCAAATACTTGATCCAAATAGCCTTCACCATGGGCACTGCCGGCGATCATCCTGGTGGCATGAGGGATGCCAGCTTCACCTAGGGCCTCAGATAAGCGCGCGACCCCACTGGTGGGCACAAATTCATTCAACGAGTTGGCCAAGTACATCGGGCCGGCAGTTTTGGTGACATGGTAAGCTGGCGTGGCCGCGACATAATCTTTTGGCTGGGGCAGATATTGGGTGATGAACCATTTATAAAAGCTATTATTGGCGCCATCTTGATTGATGGTACTGGATGCGGCGGTGGCAAAGTTTTCCGTATCGCCTTGTTGAGGCACGACCTCTTGATGTTGGTCCAACCAATCGGCAATATCCAAAATGCCGCTTAAGCTGACAGCGGGGATGCCGTATTTGATCGCCATTTCCACTGCCATATTGCCACCCGCACTGCCGCCCACTGCGGCGATGGCGCGCTTGTTAAATGGCAAGTCGCGTTTTTGGATCCAAGTCCATAAACGGTCCATGTCTTCAAGCGGTGCCGGCCAGTGTCCGGCGGTATTTTCACGATAATTTGGCGCGATCACAAAAAAACCTTGTTCGGCGAGGCGATTAGCCCAGTTGGCTTCTTTGCGCTTGTCACCGCGAAACCAACCGCCGCCATGGATCATGATGATCCCGGCTTTAGCCGCGCCGCGAGGGGAATAAAGATCTAATGCCAGTTGATGGGCATCATCATAGTAGATGTTTAATTGTTGTGCCATGGGCTTACCTCCATTGAAATTTACTCAGCACTATCGTCAATATAACACCCTTGATCAATTTGGCAAATTTGGTGCATGGCGGGTACAATAAAAGCGTGAGGTGAAGACGATGAAACAAACCATTGCCTTATTAGCAGATATTCACGGCAACGTTTCTGCATTAGACGCAGTGATCCAAGACGCCAACCAAAATCATGCCACGGATTTTTGGTTTTTAGGGGATCTCTTTTTACCTGGACCTGGTACTGCCGATTTATGGCAAAAGCTTGCCGCTTTGAAGCCGCAAGTGTGGTTGCGCGGCAATTGGGAAGACGCGATCTTAGCGATGCTTTGCGGGCATTTTGAATTAGATGACCCAGGCGCCGTTTACTTGGCGACGTTAAGTGCGTATCTTAACGAGCATGTTTCCAGTGCGATCTTGACGCAAATGGCGGCGCACCCGATCAGTGCCGTACACGCGATCAACGGCGTCAAGATCCAAGCCAGCCACAATTTGCCTGATCAAGATATGGGCCACAGCTTATTTCCGACGCAACCGCAGCAAAACTTTGATGATATGTTGGCACCAGATTTGGATATTGCTGTATACGGCCACACCCATCAACAATTGATGCGCATCACCAGCCGCGGACAGTTGGTCATCAATCCAGGCGCCGTGGGCCAACCTTACAGCTTATGGCCACGCTTTTTTGCTGATCAGCGCGCCCATTATGCCTTGCTTGAAGTGGATGACTTTGGCCGAGTGGATGTGAATTTCCGCAAAGTGGACTATGATCGTCAACAAGAGATCAAGCTGGCACAGCAGCGCCACGTCCCATATTCGTCGCAATATGCCTTTTTGCGCGAGTCGGGTTCGACAGTCACACACGACCGCAAGTTGTTGGCTCAAGTCAACGCCGCACACGATTATGTCGATCGTGTTGCGCGCTATTATCACAAACAACACTGATATTGAAACCGAGGTCGCAGATCTCGGTTTTTTTGTTTGTGGTAGGGCCGTTTGAATTTGAGCCTTCAACATCCGATAAGCGAGGTCACTTCGACAGGGTTTGGCACTAGTATGTATGACCTACTAGTGCCAAACTGTTGGATCAGTGATTTCGACCAACCCAGAAAAGTTGTGAGCGGAGGTGAATTGGCATCACGGAGGAAAACTGGTCAATTGCCGTGACAGTAAAATCAAGGATGACGCCGAACTTTGGCGGCATCCGTAGATTTTACCGGCAGATCTTGAAACAGCGGGGTTTGCTGGTTCAAGATCTAGGCGTAAGAACATCGGCGGGTCGTGCCGATTTCTGAAGCCGGCCGCACGGCAACTTGACCAGTTTTCCGTAGTGGTGCCAATTCACCGGCGCTCACAGCTTTTCGGATGTGCGTTTTATTAATTTATGAAAACTTGTTGACAGAATTATGAGAGAAGATTAATATAGTCTCATACTTAATTCACAGGAGGTTGTCAGGATGACAAACGCAACGCAAAATCAGAAACAAAATCAAATTCTGGCAACCTTGTTGTTGAGCATCGACGTGTTGATATAGTCGGTGCCCAGTTCGCATGCTGGCCACCGACTTATCCGGTGGCTGGTTGACACGATTCGACTAGCTAAGGTCTATATGACCATGACTAGTCGAATTTTTTTATGGAAAAACAGGAGGAATCACCTTGGCTCATCAAATTGCGATCCTAGCAGGCGACTATATCGGCCCAGAAATCATGGCTTCAGCGCAAAAAGTGTTGGCGCACACCGCCAAGAAATTTGATTTTGATTATACCACCACCGCTTATCCCTTCGGCGGCGCGGCGATCGATCAATGCGGCGAGCCGCTGCCGCAAAGTACCATCGCCGGCGCCAAACAAGCTGACGCGATTTTGTTAGCGGCCATCGGCGGGCCGAAGTGGGATCACGCGCCGCAACGCCCTGAAGCAGGGTTGTTGGCGATCCGCCAAGCGCTAGGGTTGTATGCCAATATTCGCCCGACAAAAATCAGCCCGAGCCAAGTGGCAGATTCACCGATCAAAGCGCAGATCGTGCGTGGTACCGATTTTGTGATCGCCCGTGAATTAACTTCCGGCGCATATTTTGGCAAACCACGGGAGCTGGCCGAAGATCACGCCATCGACACGATGTATTATTCAAAAGCCCAAGTCGAGCGCATTATGATCACCGGCTTTGATATGGCGATGCAGCGCAAACAACATGTGACCATCGTCGACAAATCCAATGTGTTGGCCACCTCGAAATTTTGGCGTCAAACCGCTGAGCGTATCGCCAAGCGCTACCCAAAAGTGACGGTTGACTACCGCTATATCGATGCGACCACCATGGCGATCATGACAAAACCCACGGCGTTTGATGTGATCATCACGGCAAACTTGTTTGGCGACATTTTGTCGGATGAAGCCGCCCAGATCACTGGCTCTATCGGCACGATCCCGTCGATGTCAGCAGGCGCGACTGGCCCTAACTTATATGAACCGATCCATGGCTCGGCGCCAGATATTGCTGGCAAAGGCATCGCCGATCCGATCGCCATGGTCAAAAGCGTGGCGATGATGATGCAATATTCATTCAACCAACCGCAAATCGCCCAAGCCATTGAAGCCGCTTGTGATCAAGTGATCGCCAGTGGCATCACGACCCCAGATCTTGGTGGGGAGGCATCCACTGATGAAGTAACTGACGCGATCATCGCGCATATCTAATTGAAAGAAGACGACTCAAATGACGACAATGTTAGACAAACTTTGGCAAGATCATGTGGTAGCAGGCAAACCAGGTGAACCGCAATTGCTGTATATCGATTTGCAGTTGATCCATGAAGTGACCTCGCCGCAAGCGTTTGAAGGCTTGCGCATGAATCATCGTCAAGTGCGTCGCCCAGATTTGACTTTTGGGACGATGGATCACGATGTGCCAACGGAAAACATTTTTAACATTCAAGATACGATCGCCAAAGCCCAAATCGACACCTTGGAAAAAAACTGTCAGGAATTTGGCATCACCTTAGCGAAGATCGGCGATTCGCGGCAAGGTATCGTGCATGTGGTGGGGCCAGAACGTGGCTTGACCCAACCTGGCAAAACCATTGTGTGTGGGGATTCGCATACGTCAACGCATGGCGCGTTTGGCGCGTTGGCCTTTGGGATCGGCACCAGTGAAGTGGAACATGTGATGGCCACGCAAACGATTTGGCAAACCAAGCCTAAAGCCATGGGCGTGCATTTAACCGGCAAATTACCCCATAACGTGTTCCCTAAAGACATTATCATGGGCTTGATCGGCAAATATGGCGTGGCGTTTGGCCAAGGTTATGCGATGGAGTTTTTCGGCGACACAGTTGACGACATGTCGATGGAAGGGCGCATGACCATTTGCAACATGTGTATCGAAGGCGGGTCCAAAACCGGCATGTGCGCCCCAGATGCCAAAACCTATGACTATGTTTCTGGCCGCGAATATGCGCCTAAAAATATGGCCAAAGCGATCGCCTATTGGCAAAAGTACAAAACCGATGACATCAGCGATTTTGACAAAGTGATCGAATTTGACGTGTCGCAACTGGCACCTATGATCACTTGGGGCACTAACCCAGGCATGGCCACGTCAGTGCGAGAGCCTTTACCTGAGATCCAAGATGCCGATGACCAAAAAGCCTATGACTACATCGGCTTACATCCTGGCATGAGTGCCAGTGAGATCCCGCTGGATTATGTGTTTATCGGTTCCTGCACCAATGGGCGTTATGAAGATCTCAAAACTGCCGCGAAATTTATGCAAGGCAAACATATCGCGCCAAATATCACGGCATGGGTCGTGCCAGGCTCGCGGGCGGTGCGTGATCGGTGCATGGATGAAGGCATCGCGCAGATCTTTATCGACGCAGGATGTGAATGGCGTGAGCCAGGATGTTCCGCTTGCTTGGCGATGAATCCTGACAAGATCCCAGCAGGTAAGCATTGTGCGTCGACCTCTAACCGGAACTTTGAAGGTCGCCAAGGCGCAGGGTCTCGAACGCACTTAGCTAGTCCCGCAATGGTCGCAGCCGCTGCAGTGGCAGGACATTTTGTTGACATTTCACAAGCCGTGACAGCATAGGAGGCAAACATGGAAGCATTCACTACAGAAACCAGCAAAGCCATTGTCATTCCCAATGACGACATTGACACGGATATTTTGATCCCAAAGCAATTCTTGAAAAACATTTTGCGTACCGGCTTTGGCATCAACGCCTTTTATCCTTGGCGCTATCACGACGACGGCACCCCAGTTGAAGATTTCCCGTTGAACCAAAAAGCCCACCAAGGTGCCACGATTTTGATCACTGGCGACAACTTCGGCTGCGGCTCTAGTCGCGAGCACGCGGTGTGGGCGTTGACTGATTATGGGTTTCGTGCTGTGATCGCCGGTGGCTTCTCCGATATTTTCTTTATGAACGCCACCAAAAACGGCTTGTTGCCGATCATTTTGCCAGAAGCTGATCGTGCGATCTTACGTCAGTGCCAAGCAGATGAACCAGTGACCATCGACTTGGTCCAACAAATCGTCAAATTTCGTGATCACACGTTTCATTTTGACATCAACGCCACTTGGAAAGAGAAGTTCCTCAAAGGCCAAGATGATATCAGCTTAACGGAACAATATGAAGACCAAATCAAAGCCTACGAGGCCAAGCGCCCAGTGTTTGAGTAATGAAAAGTCTGCAAGCCACGACGGATCTTAGGCATCGCGGTGATGGCGTTGATCGCTGTGGCAGTTGTCGGCTTCTTTGGCCCAGAAACAACCGCGAAATTAAATAGGTTTCCCTTTTCAACTTCGATGGTACTAGTGGTCATCGAAGTTTTTTTGATGCCAGTCGTTTGGCTTGGAGACACCGAATCGCCACCATTTGAAAGTCAAACGACCGGCGTTAATTAGCATGACTTGGACTTTGCTTGGGTCACTAGTATGCAATACCTATTAGTGACGATCCGATCAGTTAGTGATGATGAGCGATCCAAAACATCGGTGGAGAATGGGTCGTTTTTTGCCGCCCACCAATTTTCTTCCTGCCGAAAATCAAAATAGTTATCTAATTATAACAATAACCGAACACTTTCGAACCGTGGGGCGAGCATGATATAATCAAGGTGACGCACGCATTGATTTGCAAGGCAAGGCTTTGCGAAAGGATGACAGCCATGAAAATTATTGTGATCGGGGCGACCCATGCCGGCACCTTTGCTACGCAACAAATTTTGACGACTCACCCAACGGATCAAGTCGTTGTGTATGAGCGCAATGACAACTTATCGTTTTTATCTTGCGGCATTGCACTTTGGGTCGGCGACCATGTATCAGATCCTTCAAAAATGTTTTACGCCACGCCAGAAGACTTGACCAAACTAGGCGCTGATATGCGCATGGGCCACAATGTCCAAGCCGTGGATGCCGACAACAAAACCGTCACCGTGCAAAACCTGCAAACTGGCGAACAATTCACCGACGCTTATGACAAATTGGTGTTTACCCCAGGCTCTGCGCCGATCACGCCGCCGATTGCCGGCATCGATGATCCGCGGATCTACTATTGTAAGGACTATGCCGATGCCCAGCGGTTAAAAGCCATCACCCCAACGATCAACTCTGCGGTGGTGATCGGTGCCGGCTATATTGGCGCTGAAATTGCTGAACAATTTGCTTTAGCAGGCAAAAAAGTGACCTTGATCGATGCTCTAGATCGCGCGTTAGCCAAAAACTTCGATCCTGAGATCACGGATCAAATCGAAACCGCTTATCAAAAACACGGCACGACTTTGGCATTAGGGCAAAAAGTTGAACGCTTTGATGGCGGCGAACAGATCACGGTGACCACTGATGCTGGGCAATACTCAGCCGATATTGCCGTGCTTGCGATCGGTTTTCGCCCGCATACTGAATTGCTTAAAGGCCAAGTGGACATGCTGCCAAATGGTGCGATCGTGACCGATGCGTATATGCAAGCGTCACGTCCGGAAATTCTGGTTGCCGGCGACGCGGCAGCAGTGCATTTTAATCCAACAGGCAAGCCTGATTATATTCCGCTGGCAACCAATGCAGTGCGCCAAGGCGTTTTAGTGGGGGACAATATCCACGGTGCAAACGTGCAATACGTTGGGACGCAAGCCACCAGCGCTGTGGCGTTGTTTGGGTACACCATGGCGACGACTGGTTTGACGGTGGCAGGTGGCAAAGCACGCGGCTTGAATTTGGTCAGCACCACCATCACGGAAGCCTATCGACCAGAGTTTATGTTGACGACGACGCCAGTGACAGCGACTTTAGTTTGGGAGCCAGTATCACGCCAAATCAAAGGCGCGGCATTCTTTTCCAAACACGATGTTTCCATGTCAGCTAATTTGGTTTCGTTGGCGATTCAAACTGGCCAAACCATCGATCAGTTGGCAATGCTTGATACGTTCTTTCAACCTAACTTTGATCAGCCGATCAACTGGGTGAATAAAGTGGCGATGCAAGCTGTTGCATTGAGCTGATCGCCTGCGATGCTTTTATATCAATCTGACCAAAATAAAAAACGCAAATTGCAAGAACAAGTTAGCCACCCCATGGCACGACACCGTGAGATGAACTGTTATCTTTGATGAGTTGAGTTAGCTGGCTACGACTACCTTGGCAGCTCGTCGCTGAGCTCGAGCGCGCTCA
>NZ_BAAFZI010000049.1:0-16939 GCF_045862175.1 Lacticaseibacillus salsurae
TTGTATTCCTTGTTACAGCGATGAGCTTCTCTAGAGATTGTGCTAACACTGCGATTTAAGCGCGTCGCTATTTCATGAAAAGATAGTCCAAGTTGGATAAAAGACTCTATACGACCGCGTTCAATAGTTGTAAGCTGATTGTAATGGCTCATTAGGAAACCTCCGTATGATGATGTTCTCGACAAACAACATTCTACGCTGTCTCCTAGTGGGTCAGTCTTTTTTCTTAGTGTTCCACTTCAATTGTAAATTCAAGTGCCTAAAGTCAAAATGAAAATACAAAATATCAGTTTTCATTCACTTTTCCTGATGACTTTTGGCCAAAACTGTCGTAAGATGCTCGGAGTTGAAGAAATCGGTTTCGCAAAGGAGGGGTAGTGTGCGCACGTTAACAAAAGGCAATCCATTGAAATTGATGATTTTATTTACCATTCCACTTTTAATTGGGAATGTCTTTCAACAGCTATATAGTTTTATGGACGCGCTGATCGTCGGCCGGACCATCGGCAAAGACGCATTGGCGGCGGTTGGGGCCACCGGGAGTATCAACTTCTTGATCATTGGGTTTGCCCAAGGGACCACCGCCGGGTTATCGGTGCTCACTGCTCAAGCCTTTGGCGCTCGCGATGAACGCGGCGTCAGGAAAAGTTTTGGGTCGAGTATTTGGATCAGCATCGCCATTACCGCAATTTTAACGGCAGTGTCAGTATCGATGACCCGGCCGTTGCTGGAATTAATGCAAACACCACCGGAAATCATCGATCAATCCGTCGCTTTCGTGCGGGTCATTTTCATCGGGGTGTTTGCGTCGATGGCGTTCAACTTGTTGAGTAACATGATGCGCGCGTTAGGGGACTCGCGAACGCCGTTGATTTTCTTGATCATCGCCACAGTGGTGAACATCGCCTTGGAATTGCTGTTTATCTTAGGCTTTCATTGGGGCGTGGCTGGTGCTGGTTGGGCAACCGTGATCGCGCAAACCTTCTCAGCGATTTTGTGTTGGTTGTTCATTAAAAAGCGCATCCCGCTATTAGTCATTCGCAAGCAAGATCTCGCTTTTGATTGGCAAAGTATTTTAGAACACCTCAAAGTCGGTTTGCCGATGGGCTTTAGTATGTCGATCATTGCCATCGGGTCCGTCATTTTACAAGTCATGCTCAATACTTTAGGCACCGATGCGGTTGCAGCGTACACTGCGGCCGGGCGGATCGATCAGCTGGCGACGTTGCCAGCATCATCGTTTGGCCTAGCGATGGCGACCTTTGCCGCGCAAAATCTCGGCGCCCGCGAGTACGGCCGCATTCGCCGTGGGGTGCACCAGACGTTAGCCCTCAACGTTGGGGTGTCAGCCGTGCTTGGGGCGTTGATCATTATGTTTGGCCGGCCATTGGTCAACTTATTCTTAGGCCCGAATCAGCCTGCCGTTACCGCGCTGGCGCAAACTTACTTCCATTACAATGCCAGCATGTACTGGTTGCTCGCCATTTTGTTCACCATGCGGAATTTGTTGCAAGGCTTGGGCAAAACTATGGTGCCGACTGTCGCGGGATTGTTTGAACTGTTGATGCGTGCTTTTGCTGGGATCGTATTGGTCACACACTTGGGCTTTGCTGGGGCGTCAATGGCCAATCCACTGGCTTGGATCGGTTCGGTGTTCGTGCTGGTCAATGTGTACTTCCGCACGATGAAGAAGATCCGGCAACAAGAAGACCGACAAGCCGCGAAAAAAGCAGCCGAAGCAGCGCAAGATCCGATTTAAAAATTAATTGCACATCAGAAATTTAGCGTCAAAAAAACAGGGACGATTGGTGAAAATAACCAGTCATCCCTGTTTTGATGCGCATTGAGTTAAATGATTTTTTGATTATGATCGATAAAATAACATGCGATAGACGGCGTCATGTCAGCTATGAGATAATTGAACTGCGCTGAGTCGAATGCGCGGCGGTCTCACAATTGAAGGGGTGGTGCAAATGAGTTTTAAATGCACTGAAAGTTATCCTAGAGAGAGGAGTCCTAGCTTGTTAACAAGGGTTTTGTCATTGTGGCAATCATCACGTTGCTAGATAAGCTCATGACAGCGATTGATCGGATTTTTTCAAAGTTCGTGAACATCGAAGAGACGTTGCTTAGACATCGTCATGTCAGACGGGAGCTAATCGCGACACGAGGTCATTCAAGACCGAAAAAGTGCAAGCGAAAAGCCGTACAGGAACTTTGGCAAGCGATCGTACGGCTTTCTAGCTTTCACTATTAGATTATAGTCATCGGCCGCCGCCATTGAGACGGAAGCGTAACCCATATCGTTGACGCGATATGGGTTTTTCAATACTCAAATCATAACATGGGTGTCGTGTCTGATGCAACCTTCATGCTTTAACAGTTGAAGACACCGACCGCACACAAAGCCCGCGAAACAGTTTCCCATTTCGTGGGCTTCTGGATTTGACGCCATTGATATTCAATTACGGCCAAACAGTTACCACAATGTATCCAAGTACGTTTCTGCGCAGCCCTAGGGGATTGGCCTTAGACCGCTTTGGTCACTAATCAGCTTTGCACTGCCTTTCATGCACAGACGTCGACTTGCTTCCCATGTCACCATGAGGGAATCGATCCGGCGTAATCATGGAGTTCCGAAGAACCCTTCAGTACCGGTACTCTGATGCTAGAGATCCAATGGTTACCAACAGGTTCGCTGGGCCACTGCGGATCAGTCTCACTGGGCCTGCGGGGAACTGCCCCCCGTTGCGAAGAGTTTCAAGCAACTGCGCTAAGTTGCTATCTCCACCTTGTTAACGCCATCATCATAACGCCTTCAACGGTCTGTGACAAGACTATCGATTATAAACGTTTTTCATAAATATCCGACCAAAGCGGGTTTGCTTGTGTTCAACTGTGTGATTTTGTCGCAAAAGTTGTGAATCACAGCGGTCATGTGATGTTTGCGGTATAATCGACTCACTTAACTTCTGGAGGACGATTGATGCCAACTGCTGATGAAATTTTTGAAGCGATCAAACAAGACGCGGCCAACGCTGAGTTCACGAAAGCGGGGATCGAACCGTTATATCATGTGGCACCAGAGGCGACGATTTTGATCGTGAGCCAAGCCCCCAGTCGCTCCGCCCAATTGGCTAAAACGTATTGGCGTGATGCGTCAGGAGATCGTTTGCGGGAGTGGATGGGTGTGACTTCGGCCGAGTTTTATGATTCCGGAAAAATCGGCGTGGTACCGTTGGACTTTTATTATCCAGGCCGCGGGAAAAGCGGTGACTTACCGCCGCGCAAAGGCTTTGCTGATCAGTGGCATCAGCCAATTTTGCAATTGATGCCTAAAGTAAAGCTCACCTTGTTGATCGGCATGTATGCGGTGAAATATTATTTGCCGAACCGTGAAAAGACGTTAACGGAAACGGTGCGCAACTTTGAAGCGTACCAACCGTACTTTCCGTTAGTGCATCCCTCGCCGCTCAATTATGGCTGGTTGCACAAAAATCCATGGTTTCAACGAAGCGTGTTACCGCAATTACAACAACAAGTGCGCGATTTACTTTAATTCATGATTGGTCTAGTTGAAAAGACTAGACTTTTTATTTGGAATGATTCTGATACCGGTAACAATCAGTCACAGCTTGCAAGGCATGCCGGTATTCTCGTATTCTATACCTAGCATATATTTGACGGAGGAGGCGACATTTTGGAAAATTGGTATAATCACGCGATCATCTATCAAATTTATCCGAAATCTTTTCAAGACAGCAATGGCGATGGTATCGGCGACTTGCCGGGCATTATTCAACGCATTCCTTATTTAAAAACGCTTGGTATCAATACGGTTTGGTTGAATCCCGTATTTACCTCGCCACAAGTGGACAATGGCTATGACGTGGCCAATTACTATGCCATCGATCCAGATGTCGGGACTATGGCGGATATGGATGCGTTGATCAAAGCGCTGCATGATGCTGGGATCCATTTGCTGCTGGACTTTGTGATGAATCATACGTCTGATCAACATCCTTGGTTTCAAGATGCAATCAAGCATCCTGGCAGTTTATATCGCGATTATTATATTTTTGCCGGGGATCACGATCAGCGCCCTAACAATTGGGGCAGCTTCTTTGGTGGCTCTGTGTGGGCCAAAGATCCAGCTGGTACCGGCAAATCATATTTCCACTTATTTGATCGGCACATGCCAGACTTGAACTGGGCCAATCCTGAAGTGCGCCACGCGATGGGCGATATTGCTGATTTTTGGCTGAAAAAAGGGATCGATGGGCTGCGCGTGGATGCCTTTATCCACATCGCCAAAGCCCGTTTAGATCAAGATTTTCCAACGGCAGACGGCTCGCATGAACCGGTAGTGGCAGAACCATTTTTTGCCAATTTACCGCAAGTGCAAACCTGGCTGCGACCGTTTGCAGAACGCATCAAAACCGATTACCCGCATGCTTTCTTGTTAGGGGAAGCCGCCAGTGCGGATGTGAATTTGGCGGCGGCTTATACCGATCGGTTGATGGATAGCGTGGTGACGTTTCGCTACTTTAAAGAAGATGAATCGCAAGTCGATCCCGCTTATCCGGCGCAATATCAACCTAAACCTTTGAATTGGCAAGCCTTCAAGCAAACCCAAGCAGTGTGGCAACAAACGTTATCAGCGATGCCGACGCTTTATTGGAGCAATCACGATATGCCACGCCTCCTTGGTCGCGTCGCCAAAGATTCATTGACGGCGCGGAGTTTGGCGATGTTGATGTATCTGCAACGTGGCATTCCGATCATTTATTATGGCGAAGAGTTGGGCATGACGAATCTACAGTTTGATTCAATTGATGAGTTTCAAGACCAAACCGTGGGGCCTTGGGTGCAAGCGGCGATGGCGGCTGGGCAAACCAAAACCCAAGCCTTGCAACAAGTTTCTGCCACCCATAAGTTGCCAGCGCGTGGTGGCATGCGCTGGGATAACACGCAAAATGCGGGCTTTTCCACCGGCACGCCATGGCTTCAAGGCAAAAGCGCTGATACGCCAACGGTTGAAAAGCAAGCTGATGATCCAGAAAGTCAGCTGAATTTTTACCGCGAGTTGTTGAAACTAAAGCAAACCGACTTGTTCAGTGATGGGGATTATCGCTTGTTGACCACGGACGCCAATAGTTATGTGTATCAACGGCAATTACAAAATCAAAAGGCAATCGTCGCCGTATCGATTGGCGATGCCTCAGTGATTGATTTGCCTCGAGCGCGTTATGATATTCGATTAGAAAATGGTACCGTGCAATTGTTGAACCAACAGCTACGCCTCAGTGCTGGTGCCAGTGTTGTTTTGATCACGGAGGAATAATATGTTAATTTCTGCAATGGCTCACCGTCCCGAAAGCGAAGATTGTTTCTTGATCGACGCACATCAAGTCCGGCTCAGATTCAAAACCGCCCTTGGTGATGTTCAAAATGTGACCGCTTTATATGGGGATCCTTATTGGAATTTACCCGATGAATCTGGCGAGTATCATTTTACTTATTCAAAAGCCCCGATGATTAAAGTTGCCAGTGGCCAAACTCATGACTATTGGGCAGTGACGTTAAAGCCGCCTTATCAGCGGATCCAATACTTATTTGCAGCCACTGACGCTGAAGGTAAAACCGTGTTATTCGGCGATCGCGGGCCCAGAGAAGATACTGAAGCCGAGCGCATCGAAGCGGCTAACTACTTCCGACTGCCTTATTTTCACGAAATCGATCGCACCAAAACGCCAGCGTGGGTCAGTGAAACGGTGTGGTATCAGATCTTCCCTGAACGCTTTGCCAATGGCGATCCTAGTTTGAATCCGGAAAATTGTTTGCCATGGCAGCCAGAAGATCATCCTGGTCGCGACGATTATTACGGTGGGGATCTGCAAGGCGTGTTGGATCACCTAGACGACTTGCAAGACCTCGGCGTAAACGGCTTATATTTCTGCCCGATTTTTAAAGCTAGCTCCAATCATAAATATGACACCATCGATTATTTGGAAATTGATCCAGCCTTTGGCGACAAAGCCTTGTTTGCCAAACTGGTGCATGAAGCCCATGCTCGCGGCATGCGGGTGATGCTTGATGCGGTGCTCAACCATATGGGTTATGCGTCGATGCAATGGCAAGACGTGTTGCAAAACGGCCAAAAGTCGCGTTTTGTAGATTGGTTCCATATTCATGATTGGCCGCTGTTACCATACCGTGATCCGACGCAAGGCCAAGGTGATCCACAATTTGATACCTTTGCTTTTGGCCCAGGGATGCCGAAGCTCAACACTGCGAACCCAGAAGTGCAGGCTTACCTATTAGAAATTGCGACTTATTGGGTCAAACAATTTGATATCGATGCGTGGCGCTTAGATGTCGCCAATGAAGTCGATCATCATTTCTGGCGTCAATTCCATGATGCCTTGATCGCCATCAAACCCGATTTTTACATTTTAGGCGAAGTGTGGCATTCAAGCCAACCATGGCTTAATGGCGACGAGTTCTCAGGCGTGATGAATTATGCCTTCACGCAACAAATCGAAGACCACTTCTTAACTGGCGTGAGTGATGCGCAAACGATGCTCGCCCGCTTAAGTGATCAGTTGATGTTGTATCGCGATAATGTTAATGCGATGATGCTCAACATGTTAGATTCGCATGATACCCCGCGCTTGTTGACAGTAGCTGGTGGTGACTTAGATCGCGCACTGCAAGCCTTGGCGTTTACCTTCTTACAAACTGGCACACCTTGCATCTACTACGGCACGGAAATGGGCATGTTCGGGGGAAATGATCCTGATGATCGCAAGCCGATGGACTGGTCGAAGTTGCATCAGTCAACGTGGCAACGCGTGCATGCATTAGTGGCGCTGCGGCGGGAATACGCTGAGCTGTTAGGCAATGGGACCACGACGTATGCTTTAACGGATACTGGTTTGATCAAAGTCACCCGCCAGTTAGCGGGTCAAACACTCGTTGGGTATTTCAACACCACGGATCAAGGTGCGGCGATTGCGGCACAACCATTGCTGCAACAAGGATTTGAGGCTGGTATTTTAAGCCCTAAAGGTTTTATTGTTCGCGCACAATGAAATCCTGATAACGGTAACAATGGGTTTCGCCTTGTAAAAACGCTTTCCAAACTGCTACACTAGTAAGTGTTAAAAGCGAAACGGAGTGAGTGCAAATGAGTGCAAAGCGATTATTCAACATCGACCCTTGGCTGGTGGCAACGCATCAATTAGATAAAACCAATAAGCGCCTGCAAGAATCACTGACCGCCATCGGGAATGGGTATATGGGCATGCGGGGTAACTTTGAAGAAGGTTATTCCGGCGACACCTTATTGGGGGCCTACCTCGCAGGTGTGTGGTTCCCAGATAAAACCCGCGTTGGTTGGTGGAAAAACGGTTATCCTGATTATTTTGGTAAAGCCATCAACGCCCCAAGTTTTATCAACTTAGGCATTACCATTAATGGCGTGGCATTGGACTTAGCGAAAAATAACTTCCGCGATTTCAACTTACAACTCGACTTACATCAAGGCAAGTTGACCCGCAGTTTTGTATACGTTACAGATGATCTCGAAGTTGCCTTTGAATTTGAGCGGTTCGTTTCCAATGCCATGCAACAAGCCGGCTTGATCAAAGTGAACGCCAAAGTCTTAAAAGGCTCGGCTGAATTGAAATTTGATGCTGCTTTGGATGGCAATGTCACTAACGAAGACTCGAATTACGACGAACACTTCTGGATCCCGCAACATGAAGATGCTGCTCAAGGTTCGATCCAACTTGAAACCAAAGCCAATCCTTTCGACGTCCCGCAGTTCACGGTATTGCTCAAGCAAGCCTTGAAAGTGAACGGCGCGGCAGTTGAAGGCACCCGATCAACTGAACCAGGACGCTTAGATGAAACCTTAAGCTACGACTTAACCCAAGGCGATGCGCTTACCCTTGAAAAGCGCGTGATCGTCTTGACCAGTCGTGATGTTGAACCGGCAAAACAACCGGCTCAAGCCGATCAACTGATGGCTGAACTGCTACCGCAAAGTTTTGATGAAGCATTAGCTGCACATGAAGCAGTTTGGGCCAAGCGTTGGGCACAGTCAGACGTTGTGATCGACGGCGACCCGGCAGCGCAGCAAGGTATCCGCTTCAGTATTGCGCAACTGTTCATGACTTATTATGGCGAAGATACTCGCTTAAATATCGGGCCTAAAGGCTTTACCGGCGAAAAATATGGCGGTGCCACTTATTGGGACACTGAAGCATATGTGGTGCCGATGTACTTGGCTGTGACCCCACCAGAAGTCACCCGGGCATTGTTGCAATACCGGCACGATCAATTGCCAGGCGCTTATCACAACGCCCAACAACAAGGATTAGCCGGCGCGTTGTTCCCAATGGTCACGTTCAACGGCATCGAATGTCACAACGAATGGGAAATCACCTTCGAAGAACTCCACCGTAATTCCGATATCGCCTTTGCCATTAAGCAATACACGGATTACACCGGCGATGAATCTTACGTCAATGGGGATGGTATCGATGTGTTAGTCGGCGTGGCAAGATTTTGGGCGGATCGGGTGCATTTTTCCAAGCGCCATCAACAATATATGATCCATGGCGTCACCGGCCCTAACGAATATGAAAATAACGTCAACAACAACTGGTTTACCAACACCATGGCCGCTTGGGAGTTGCAATACACCCTTGAGCGTCTACCAAAAGCGGATGTTGATAAAGTTCAAGCGTTGGCCGTGACTGATGATGAAAAAGCGCACTGGCAAGATATTGTTGATCGCATGTATTATCCAGAAGATAAAGACTTGGGCATTTTTGTTCAACACGATACCTTCTTGGATAAAGATCTGCGCCCGGCAAGCTCGATTCCCGCTGATCAACGGCCACTCAATCAGCACTGGTCATGGGATAAGATTTTGCGCTCGCCATTCATCAAGCAAGCCGATGTGTTGCAAGGCATTTACTTCTTGAATGACCGCTTTACCCGCGAGCAAAAAGAAGCCAACTTCGACTTCTACGAACCGATGACGGTACACGAATCGTCCTTATCCGCTTCGATTCACGCAATTTTAGCCGCGGAATTGGGCAAAGAAGCAAAAGCCGTTGAACTGTATGCCCGCACGGCGCGGTTGGATCTGGATGACTACAACAACGACACTGAAGATGGCCTCCACATCACATCCATGTCTGGGGGTTGGTTAGCCATCGTTCAAGGCTTTGCTGGGATGCGCTACACTGGCGGCCATTTGAGTTTCAAGCCGTTTGTACCGAAAGGTTGGACGCATTACAGCTTTACGTTCAACTATCGCGGCCGCTTGATTGCTGTGGATGTGGCAGATGAAACCACATTGAAGTTAGTCAGCGGTGATCCGATCGATGTGTTAGTCTTTGACGAAACGGTGCACTTAAGTTAAGGAGGGGTTGCATGCTCAAAGGGTTAATTTTTGATTTGGATGGCGTGATCGCAGACACGGCGCGCTTCCACTTACAAGCATGGAATCAACTGGCTCAACGCCTTGATATCGTACTGCCACCAGAAGCAAACGACGCGTTGCGTGGGCGTTCGCGAATGGATTCGTTGAATTTGATTTTGAGCTATGGGAACAAAGTCGATGCCTATTCAGATGAAGAAAAAGCCGCCTTTGCCCAAAGCAAAAATGACTTATATCTTGAGTTGATCCAAACCTTAACACCGGCAGACATTTTGCCAGGGATCGCGCAGTTATTACAAGATGCTAAAGCGCAAGGCCTGCACATGAGCATCGCCTCAGCGTCAAAGAACGCGCCGACGATTTTGAAACACTTGCAACTCGATGACGCCTTTGATGCCATCGTTGATCCGGCTAAGTTGCATCGCGGTAAACCGGATCCTGAGATCTTCACCTTGGCGCAACAAGCATTGAACTTGCAAGCTCAGGATGTGATCAGCTTTGAAGATGCGTCAGCTGGCGTTCAAGCCATCAAAGCGGCTAACCAATTTGCGGTTGGCATCGGGGATGCACAAGTGTTAAAACTTGCTGATTATGTCGTGGCCAGCACTGCAGACTTGCAGTTAAGCAAGATCGTTGAAGCTTTTAAGGAGGTGAGCGCGTGAGTTGGTGGCAAAACGCAATCGTTTATCAAATCTATCCCAAGTCTTTTCAAGATAGCAATGGTGATGGGATCGGGGACTTGCCTGGGATCATCAGCCGTTTAGATGAACTGCAACAATTAGGCATCGATGCGATTTGGTTGAGCCCAGTGTATCTGTCGCCTGGTTTTGATAACGGTTACGACATTGCCGATTATGAAGCCATCGACCCGCAGTTCGGGACGATGGGGGATATGGATACCTTGATCGCCGCAGCCCAAAAGCGCCACATTCGCATCATCATGGATCTGGTGGTCAACCACACGTCTGATCAACATGCCTGGTTCAAGCAATCACGGTCTTCGCGAAATGATCCCAAGCGTGATTGGTACGTCTGGCGTGATCCGGTTGATGACCATGAACCAAACGACATGACGTCAACGTTTTCTGGATCGGCTTGGACCTTGGATGAGGCGACTGGTCAGTATTACTTGCATCTGTTCAGTCCGCAACAGCCGGACCTCAACTGGGAAAATCCTGTGGTGCGTCACGCGGTGTATGCGATGATGAATCGCTGGATCGATCGTGGTATTGGCGGCTTTAGACTCGATGTGATCGACTTGATCGGCAAAATTCCCGATCTTGAGATTCGCGAAAATGGGCCGCACTTGCATGACTACTTGCAAGAAATGAATGCCGCCACCTTTGGTCGTGCCGATTTGATGACAGTGGGCGAAACTTGGGGCGCTACCCCTGAAATCGCCAAGCAGTATTCAGATCCTGAGCGCCATGAGTTGTCGATGGTTTTCCAATTTGAGACCATGCAACTGGATCAAAAACATGGTGAACCCAAATGGCATACCATGCCATTAGATCTGGATCTGTTCAAACAGACCTTGATCAAATGGCAAACCGAATTGGATTATCAACATGGTTGGAACAGTTTGTTTTGGAACAATCACGACTTACCGCGGATCGTGTCGCGATGGGGCAATGATGGTCAGTATCGAGAACGCTCAGCTTCAATGTTTGCCATTTTGCTCCACTTGATGCGCGGGACGCCTTATATTTACCAAGGCGAAGAAATTGGCATGACCAACCGGCCGGTGACTAGCATCGATCAAGTCAACGACATTGAAAGCCGCAACTGGTATGCCGAACAATTGGCCAAAGGCGTTAGCGCTGACACTTTGATCAAGCAAGTCAACACCATGGGTCGAGATAATGCGCGCACCCCGATGCAATGGGATGACACGCCGCATGCCGGTTTCACCACCGGCATGCCGTGGCTGGCAGAAAATCCCAACTACGACCACATCAATGTCAAACAAGCACTTGCTGATCCCAATAGTGTTTGGCATGTGTATCAGCGCTTGATCCAACTCCGTCATCAAAACCCGATCGTCGTGCGTGGGGACTTTGAACCCCTCACTACCGATTCCGGGGTGATGGCTTATATCAGAAGCTTTGAAGGTGAGCGTTGGCTGATCGTGGCCAACTTAACGGATAAGCTTCAGCATTTTAACCAACCGAATATTAGCGAGATCTTGCTCGCCAATGTTGAACCGATCACCACCCAGCTTCAACCTTATCAAGCTTACGTCGCCAAGTTGGCGCTGTGAGTGTCGCAATTATAAAGATATTTTGGGGAGGAACAAGATTATGAAAACTTGGAAAAAAGTGATGTTAGGTAGCGTCACCTTGCTCGCATCCATGGCTTTGGTGGCTTGTGGTAAAAGCTCAAGCTCCACAGACACATCCAGTAGCAAAGAAGTCACTGGGACGGTTAAATTGTGGGTCGACACGACGCAAGTGCCTTACTACAAGACCATCGTTAAGAACTTCAACAAAGAATATCCAAAAGTTAAAGTCGCTGTTACTCAAAGTCCTAATGGTTCTGCCAACGCTAAAACCGATGTCGGCAAAGACCCGGCTAAAGCTGCGGATGTTTTCGAAGTGCCAAACGATCAATTAGGTTCTATGGCGGATCAAGGCTACATCAACCCATTGTCACCCGCTTCCACTAAGACGGTTAAAGCAAACAACGTTTCCGTTGCAGCAAAAGCGGTTGAATGGAACAATAAGCTTTATGCCTATCCATTTGCTGAACAAGCCCAAACTCTTTATTACGACAAGTCCAAGTTGTCGGCTGAAGATGTGAAGACTTGGGACGGCATCACCGCTAAAGGTGTGATCGCAACTGACTTCACCAACGCATACAACTACTATCCAGTCTTCTTATCTGCCGGCACGAACTTGTATGGGACTGACGGTGAAACCTTGAAAGGCACCAATGTTGCCAACGCTAAAGGGGTTGCAGCCATGACTTGGTTGGCACAACAAAAGGCCAACAAGAATGTGATGCAAACGTCTAACGCTTTGAACCAATTGAAGTCCGGCGCGGCTGCTGCAACGTTAGATGGTCCTTGGAACTCCGCTAACATCAAGAAGATTTTAGGCAAGAACTTCGCCGTTGCCCCATATCCAACGGTCAACATCAACGGCAAGCAAGTGCAACTCAAAGCGTTCTTAGGCATCGAAGCCTTTGCGGTTAACTCCCATACGTCCACTAAGAACCAAAAAGCGGCGGCAACCTTGGCTGAATACATCACCAACAAGAAGTCTCAACTGATCGTTTACAAGAACTCCGGTCAGATCCCTGTTGATAAAGCTGCCCAAACTAGTGACACCATCACGTCTGATCCTGTCGCCAAAGCGGTTATGACGATGTCCAAGTCTTCTGACCATTCCATCGTCATGCCTAAGATGGCGCAAATGGCAACCTTCTGGAACTTATCTGCGCCTTTGATCAACGGTGCTTACACCGGCTCGATCAAGAGCTCCCAATACATGGATAAACTCCAAACTTTCCAAGATGCCATTTCCAAAGAGAACTAATCTGATTTAATTAAGGGCCGTGATCACCACGATCACGACTTCCGCTTTGAAGCAAAGCTGCGGCTTTGCTTTAAAGCGGAGGGTTTAACCTTCAGCCATTATTCTGTATCAAAACTGATTTTGGAAGGAGCAAGACGATGTTTAAAAAACACAATAAGGTCCAGCCGCCTGCGACTTATCGAGAGGTATGGTCAAAAGGCGATGTCTCCTTCAAGCTATCATTTCTCCTGATGGGATTTGTCCAATTGCGCCATAAGCAATGGGCTAAAGGGATCGCCTTATTAGGCATTCAAATCGCTTTTTGGGTTTGGTTTATCTTCAGTGGGGTCAGCGCCTTAAGCATGCTGAGCAACCTCGGGGAAATCAAATCAAAAAAAGTGGTCTTTGATCAAACCCAAGGCGTTTATTTAACCAAGCTACCGGATAACTCGGTATTGATCCTATTATTTGGGGTGTTGGCAGTGATTTTACTGCTGGCAATGTTAGGCTTGTATATCGCGCATTTGCGCTCGATGCGCACATTATATGTGCAATTGCGTGATGGCGAACATGTGCCGACCAACCACGAGAACTTGCATGCCTTGATCGATGAACGCTTGCATTCCACGTTGTTGGCAGTGCCGATCGTGTTGATCGTGGCGTTTACGATTTTACCGACGGTGTACATGATCTCCATGGCGTTCACCAACTATGATGGCAAACATCCAATCGGGTTTTCCTGGACTGGATTTAAAGCATTCGGCAACGTGCTGACTGGCGACTTAGCTGGGACGTTCTTCCCAGTGTTAGGTTGGACCTTGGTTTGGGCGGTTTGTGCCACCGCGACGACGTTCTTCTTCGGCGTTTTGCTGGCGATGTTGATCGAATCCAAAGGCATCAACCATAAAGGCTTCTGGCGGACGATTTTCGTGATCGTTTACGCGGTACCGCAATTTGTTTCCTTGTTGATGATGGCTCAGTTCTTGGATCTGCAAGGCCCACTCAACAATATTTTAATGAGTATTCACTTGATCTCCAGTCCGATCAACTTTATCGGCGCGTCTGCTAGTCCTTTGGTGGCGCGGATCACCGTTATCGTGGTCAACATGTGGATTGGGATCCCAGTATCGATGTTGATTTCCACGGCGATTATTCAAAACTTGCCCCAAGATCAAATCGAAGCGGCCCGCATCGACGGGGCCAATGCATGGCAAGTGTTCCGCTCGATCACGTTCCCGCAAATTCTGTTTGTGATGGCACCAAGTTTGATCCAACAATTCATTGGGAATATCAACAACTTTAACGTCATTTACTTGTTGACGGCAGGGTATCCAATGAACAACAACTATAACGGCGCCGGAGACACTGACTTGCTGGTGACCTGGTTGTACAACTTGGTCTTCGGCCAAACGCAGCGTTACAACGCCAGTGCGGTACTTGGGATCTTGATCTTTATCCTCAGTGCGGTATTCTCGCTGATCGCTTACCGTCGCACCAATGCATTCAAGGAGGGCTAAAAAATGAAATCATATCATGCACAGCGCCGCCTGTCCTTGGTATTTCGTTATTGCTTATTAGCACTGCTGGCGATTTTATGGATCATCCCCATTGTGTGGATCATTTTAGCCAGCTTCTCATCTAATGATACCGGCTTTGTCTCAACCTTTTGGCCAAAGCAATTCACGTTGCAAAACTACATCGGGATCTTCACGTCTGATCAATTTCCATTCTTGTACTGGATCCGCAACACCTTGCTGGTCAGCTTAGTGACGATGGTGTTATCCACGTTTGTCACGATTTGTGTGGCGTACACCTTGTCGCGGTTGCGCTTCGCCTTTCGTAAGAAGTTCTTGCAAATCGCCTTAGTCTTGGGAATGTTCCCAGGATTCATGTCGATGATCGCCTTGTACTACATTTTGAAAAACTTCAACATGTTGAACCTCGGCGGCTTGACTTTGGTTTACGTCGGCGGTGCCGGTTTAGGCTTCTACATCGCCAAAGGCTTCTTCGATACGATTCCAGTTGCTATTGATGAAGCGGCGGTGATGGATGGGGCCACCAAATGGCAAGTGTTCATTCATATCGGCTTGCCAATGAGTCGCCCGATCATTGTTTATACGGCTTTGACGGCGTTCATCGGCCCTTGGATCGACTTCATTTTCTCAGGGATCATCTTGTCAAGTTCAGGCAATGCCAAAACTTATACCATCGCTTATGGCTTGTACAACATGTTGCATTCCACTAAGGGTGCATCGACGACATACTTCACTGAGTTTATCGCTGGATGTGTTGTCATCGCTATCCCGATCACGATTTTGTTTATCATCATGCAGAAGTTCTATGTTTCTGGGATCACTGCTGGTGCAGATAAAGGCTGATCAATTAAAAACGGGAGTTTGTCAAATGGTGTTGAAGGATAATTTTTATCCTTTGAAGGTTTCTCAAAAATGAGGAGCCTTTTTGTTATCTTATAAGTTGATGTACACTGTCAGACGATTTCTTCCAAGAGCCTTGTTTTAGGGTAACTCAAATAAGCCTCATTCTTCATGTGTTTTGTTCTTACGCAACCAATTGATATACACGTATGAACATGTTTTTCTGATTGGAGAATCCATAACAGGCCCGCTTGAGTTCTTTAATCTTACGGTTCACGCCTTCAATTGGACCGTTGGAGTACTCAGACTTCGCAGCGTTGATAACACCTCGAAGGTTCTTCTTTAAGGTGGTCATGGCGATATCAAGAACACTCCCGTTGGATTGATATTTCGTGATCAGAGTCTCCAGCTTGCGATAGTGTCCACCCATTAATGCGTCATGGATGGCAATGTAAGTGTCGTAGGCTTTCTTGAACTTTGGTGATACGCTGGTTCCTAAATCAATGGCATTTTGTTCGGTTGAGTACTCGTTGAGCCCAAATAGATAATGAGAATGTTTTGCGTCGGGATGGACTTTATGAAATAACTTCCAGAGTGACTTCAATATCTTGTGCTCACGTGAGTGGACATCAAGTTGTTTCAAGCACTGAACACGGATTTGATCCATTGTCCGAGCAATCAACTGAACAATGTGAAATCGATCGATAATGATCATGGCGTTGGGAAATAGCTCATGAACAATTGCTTGATATGAGGCGTTCATATCCATGACGACTCGTTTGACCGCGGCGCGGTCATCAACACTGTACTGATTGATGAAGAACTCCTTGATATCTTTATTTAGGCGGCCACTCAAGACCTTCACAGCCTTGTGCGTATCGGCATCAATACAAATAAATGACATCGCAGATTTCGTTGAACGAAACTCATCAAAACAGATATTGACCGGAAGTGTATGACTCGCATGCGGATGAATGTTTGCGTGGAGAATTCGGATCACTGAGTTGGTAGAAATGCCCGTCAGGGTAGCGATTGTTTTTCCTGGAAGTGACTTAGAAGCCAGTTTAAGGACGTGCTCTTCGAGCTCACGACCAATGGCGTGGTTGGCTCTAACAGCAGATGTCGTTGCGGTGCATGAGCTGTGGCAGTTTGCGCACAGCCAACGTTGCTTATCCAATTCTAGAAGTACCGGCTGTGAAGTAGGACCATCGACATGAATGTGTGTAGCGAGAAAGCCATTGCGATGTAAGGCGTTAAAGCCACACTGTGGGCACTTCTTAAGCGTGTAAGTTAAACTAGCGTGAATGATCAGATATTTCTTACGACCCGATGCTTTTCCTCGATATTCTTCTCTAACATCCTCCGTGTGAATATTTGTATCTGTAATTTTGAGCAACTTAAGCGTACTATCTAGTTGAGACATCTATTCCTACCTCGCTTATCTTTGGTTTAGCCACTTAAAGCAGTAAGCAGGAGATAACCACACGTTCATAACGCCAAAATCGGGTCAAGGCACATCTCTATGATGTGTCTTGGCCCGATTTTCTATTGCTAGTCCAGACTAATGTTCCATGGCAAGTATGGCGCCAGCG
>NZ_BAAFZI010000050.1:0-16930 GCF_045862175.1 Lacticaseibacillus salsurae
CTCAACTTTTGCACGGAACACTGCACGAGCCTTGATCACCGGTATTGCCTATAACCTGGTTCAGCTCTTTAAACAGCTCTTTGTCTCGGAAGACCGTCGTTCAACCATCTCCTCGCTACGGTTCAATCTCTTTCACATCGCCGGTAGGATTACTTGGCACGCCCGTCGTGTGGTGATTCATCTTGCTTCTAACTATGTTTACAAGAACTGGTTTAGTCGGCTCATGGACGAAGTCCATCAGTTGGCGACCTGAACTGAATAACTGAATAGGTCGTGCGTCGAGCCGAAAACTGGGTCGGTCTGTTCGTGGTGCATCGATCACCAACTTCTCCGCTCAGTCAGTATTCGCAACGCTCCAAACGTTGCTTTCAGACCGGCCAGATGCGATTTCATGTCCCAAATACCGAGGTGAATAATCCAGGGTAAAGGTTCATGACGTTACGGCAAGCAGTAAATATGGCGACGTTAGCATTGAACTCAGTGGTGGTGTTGACTCAGATACCCCAGGCCAGTACAAGCTTACCTACACTGTTACCGATAAATTTGGTCAACAGACGACCGCAAGTACCATCGTTACCGTGCAATCATCAGATAACCCAACGACTAGTGATTCGACTGAAGGGTCTGAGTCTTCCGCCTCGGCGGTCGACTCGGACTCTACGGAAGATTCCGAAGCCGTGATGCAGTGATATGAATTTACGACTAAGCAGCGTCCCTAATGAGGCGCTGTTTTCATTAGGAGGAAAGACATTATGCAAATGCAAAATACGATTTCATTCATGGGCACCGTCGTTTCACAAGCAAAAGTTAGCGAAAGCAAGAACCGTAAGTATGTGCAAATTTATATGCAAAACACACGTCATTACAACGACGGCAATACGCACACCGATTCAGCTCCTGTGCAATTCTCAGGAGATTTAGCTGAAACGTTTCTTGAGGAGATTAATAGCGGTCATTTAAGCCAAGGCACTGTCGTTTTGGTCAATGGTTGCTGGTCGTCCAATTCCTACCAAACGGATGACGGCAATGCGCATACCAACTATCGAATCCAAGCATTTGATTACTACATCTTAGCGGATAATGCGAACGAGGCACCAGCGCCACGCCAAGCGCAACAACGTAGCGCCCAACCACGGCAGGAGCCACAAGTTCAGCAGCCACCAATGCCGGAGTCGAGTTTCGGACGGTCTCCTTATGACGATCCTTATCAGTCACGGGGCTAGGTGGTAGCTATGGAAAATTTGATTATTTTGGAGTCGGTGATCGGGCCGCAAATCACCGGAATGGATTGTGAGACCGGCGATCATGTGATTGCCGTGGTCACTCGTGAGCGCGCTGGTGTGCTACAAGCCATGCTAGACGACGCAGATGATCGATTGCAACAAAACATCGCCAATGATGATCCGGATGAAGATTTCACGCCAGTGCTGACGAAGTCTGAGTTTTTCCGGAAGGAGGTCTAGCAATGGCTCAAAAAAAATATCCCAAGAAGAGCCCAGAGCAGCTACAAAAAGAGATCAAGGATTTGATGACCAGTGCCATTCCGCAGATTCGGATGGATTCGATGTCTCCTAAGGATCGCGTAGAGTTTTTGAACTTCATGGCCACGCAACACAACTACTCGATTCGCAATACAGCCATGATCCGCTCGCAATATGAAGGGGCTTTGTATGTGGCTCCTTACAAGACCTGGTCGGATAAAGGGCTACACGTCAAGCGTGGTGAGCATGGCCTTAAGATTTTGGTACCAGTGTCATACAAACGATACTTTGATGACGAGTCTAAATCCTTTATGTCATACTCCAAGCTTAGCGCGGGTACGAAAGCAAAGGTAGCAGCTAAGGATTCAAGTGTGCCGACGCAGTCAGGAACATACTTTAGCTTGGGCAGCGTCTTTGATATAACCCAGACTAACGCTAAGGCCGCAGACTATCCTAAGATTTTCCCGAATCGACCCTTTGAATTTCCCGATGAGCATCCAGAAGCTGTCGATAGACTGATCGCGGCTTTGCGTGATGAAGCCAGCCAGCTTGGCGCACCAGTAACAAATTCAACGACGACCCGATTTCCAACGGTCACTGGCAAGCTTGGTGCGGCCAAAGGTGCCGCCATTAGCACGCCAGACGGCCAACCTGTCGAAATTTTTATGAAGCAGGGGCTGGGTAAGGAGGAATACGCTGCAACGCTTGTTCATGAAATCGCCCATATCCGGTTGCATAACGCTGAAAGTAAAGATGTTTCAAAGTTTTGGGATACTCACGATGTGCTGGGCAAAACCTATCGCGGAATCAAAGAATTGCAAGCGGAGATGACTAGCTATGTTGTCTGCAAGTCCATGGGAATCAATACTTTTGAACGTGCCAAGCCGTATATTGCTGGCTGGACAGATCAGTTCACAGCGGTTGATGGTGCGCCTGAGCAGCAACAAGCAGCAATTATGAATGACATTCAACGTGGCGCGAACGCCATCATCAATGACGTTTCGGCATCAATGGAAAAGTCTCAAGATCAACATCAAGAAAAAAGCCAGGGGCCAGAGCAGGTTCAGCCGACACAACGTAACAATGAACCTGTAAAGGTTAAGCAATCTGTTCAAGCGACGATGGGGCGGTGATCCGGATGAAAGCCATAAAGACGGTTACTGCGCTTTCTGCGGGCGCCTTGAACGATCGGGTCAGTGACGCGCTATATGAGCTTGAATCCGCTGGCATGGATGTTTTGGGGCTGGTTTCGGCAGGAAACTTGGTGCACACAGTCGTCATTACTTATGATGACAACCAGTCGTGGGACGCGCGCGTGGCAGCATACAATCGGCGCCACAATAAGATCTATAAGGCGGCTCAATTAGTATGTGGTTTCTTTCTTCTAGTCGCAGCCATCTGGATCGCATCGAATCAGATGGAAAAATTACCAGTAGGCCAGCCGTATCAAGTTATCGCGACGATCGCACTACTTGCTGCCGGAGTGGCCTTCGTCGATCTAATTAGCGTCATGCTGAAGCTCAGCGTTGCGAACCTTGCCCTGTACTTGATTGCCAGCTACGTTGGTGGCGGCCTTCTTCAACGGATCATGCCAGGGCTGAACGGTTGGCTGAGCTTAATCATTGCCGTTGCAACAGCAACGACGCTGGTGTTTGGTATCCAAGAAGGGATTGCAGACGTTCAGAACGCTTGGCGCCGAATACGTCTGAATAAGACTCAACGACGATAGCCGTTATGAATAAGGTAGGTATGCGCCAGAAATTCTGGTAGAATGTATTTTGGTGAGGAAAGGCCGGACGGTGGCTAGCTGCTTTCGTAAAGAAGGGAGTGATGCCTATGAGCCTTTGTTGTAGTCGTTGCTCTGAAAGGAGCAAGCATGAGTGTCTATCAGACGCTTTCCTTGATGATCGCCTTCGCGGTCCTAATCGTGGAAATCATGAAAAACGACAACAAAAAATAACCGTCCTGCTTCCCGGCTGACGGTTATTGAAAAGTAACTTGATTTAGCTGGCCACCGGAGGAATCCGGCCTTGCCTACACCGGCGGCGCTGAACAAGTGTCGTCGGTGTTTTTACTACAATTACATTATAGCGCACTCACGATCAGTGCGGCAATATCTTTATACGTTTTGATTTAGAACCGCATGCAAGCAGTCAGACAATCCCTTTGTCTGACTGCTTTTTTTCATGCAATTTGTTAAGAAGAGGTGATCACTTTAATGAATACGCCGTTTAAACAATGGAAGAAAATTCTTGCTGCTCCTAAGATGATTGCGACCGTTGGGGTACTCAGCTTCGTCGGCGTGTACATGTTTGCAAACCTGGTGACCCACGTCATCTATTACTTTGGAACGATGGCACATAACCTGATTCAGGCCGGGCCTAAAAATATTGCTAATGCGCAATTAATGTACTTTCCTTGGCGGCAGGTATTCAGCCTGAAAAGTCTGTTTGTGCCACTGACGCAGCCAGCATTCTTGCTGATTCCATTGGCAATAGCGTTGTTATTTTGGCTGTGGAAAGTGCCGATGAAGCTCTATCAGATGCGGATTGCTTATCGTGACATCAACACTGGATCAATGGGTACTGCACGCTTCGCAGAACCGGAAGAACTAGCAGTAGAAAGTGTGGCGATCCCGCTTGACGATAGTTTATATGAAGGGTATCCAGGGACGCCACAGTTGCACATTCCTCTGGATCAAGCTGATGTGTTGACCTTAACAATTCCTAAAACCTACACCATGAAGCCAGTGCAAGCGGCGATTGGTTTTGATGCGATCGCCGCCCGTAAGCAACGCGAAGGGGGTGAACTCGTTGAAAACAAGCGAGATCCCGAACCAGAGCATGGATATGACCTAGTTGATCGTAACAAGACCAACACTGCTGCGGTCGCGGGGACGCAATCAGGGAAAACTCAAGCATTCACTTATCCCAAGCTTGATTTGATCATGCGTGCAACGATCAAGGAGTCAGTGATTGTAACTGATTTAAAAGGGGATATGGTCAAGAATACGAAAGCTGAGTTTGAACGTCATGGCTGGGACGTGAAGATCCTAAATCTTATCACACCAGAATTTTCGATGGGTTATAACCCTTTGGAATTGGTCAAGGTTGCCTATTGGAAGCAAGACTATGACGAAGCGCAGCGACTTTGCAACACCCTCAGTTATTCAATCTTCCACAACGATCAAAATCATTCGGATCCGATGTGGGAGGAAGCGTCGATTGCGTTGTGTAACGCGTTAATTCTAGCCGTGTGTCGGGTCTGTTATAAAGCGGATACACCAGAACGCGTCACCATGTACACCGTTTCGGTCATGCTCAATGAACTAGGAACAAATCCTGATGAAAATGGGACAACGGCGCTAGACGAGTTCTTTGGTGGCTTGGCAATCAATGACCCGGCCAAGTTACAGTACGGCACGATTACCTTCTCTCAAGGGATTACCCGTTCCGGGATTTACACAGGCGCCATGGCGAAATTGAAGAACTTCACGCTGAACTCGATTGCCAGACTAACGTCCCATAGCGATATGGACATCTCTCAATTGGCGACCGGAGAGAAACCGATCGCTTTATTTATCTGCTATCCAGACTATGACGACTCCAACTACATGATTGTTTCCACATTCCTGTCGCAGATTTCTTACGTTTTATCGAAGTTGGCTACGATGTCTAAAGATTCGGCTTTACCGCGTCGAGTCCTGAATCTCTATGAAGAAGTTTCCAACATTCCGGCAATCTACGGCTTGTCGCGCTCGATGAACGTCGGCTTGCAGCGGGGCATCTTGTACGACTTGGTCTTTCAGTCGATCCCGCAGCTACAAGATAAGTATGGGGAGCGTGGCGCCAAAGCCATCCTCGATGCGTGTGGGAATAAGCTTTGTATCCTCCCTGAAGGCAAGCATGATCCAGAATATTTTGCATCGTTATTAGGTAAGAAGACCATCATCGCGCCTTCCCGTCATGGGGATCCACTGAGCCTGGACAAGTCATACGGCGAGAGCGAACAAGCGCGAGATTTGATGACCGCCGAAGAATTACGTCAGATGCGTAAGGGTGAGTGGATCTTGATCCGTGCCAAGCAACGTCAGGATCTTAAGGGCCAAAATATCACAGCATGGCCCGTGTTTGCAGATTCGACCAAAGGCTACGGCATGCTTTTTGCCTATGAGTACCTTGGTGATCGGTTCAACCATCCGCAGACGTTTGAAGAACTGAACGACAACAAGCGCTCAAGTCATGCTGATCTTGATTTGAGTGAGCTGGTCATCAATCGTGAGGAATTTGGTCTAGCCCCTGAAGTAGAAGGCGCGAAGAATCCTAAGAAGCCGACCAAGAAGGAAGCGGAACCGAAGGAGTTCTACGTTCATACTTCAGAAAACGTGGAGTACAAAGTCACGCAGCAGCCTGATGGCACTCGCAACATTGATGTTGTGAAGGCCGCACCGCACAAGAAGACGACTGTAGACCCGTTTGCAGGCACTAAATCTGCGTCAGAAGGAAAGGAGCATACTACTGTGAAACCTAATGTTACTAGCGAAATTAAAGAGGATCTTCGCTCGATTGAAGAAGTCTTCACCAAAGGGCAGCTTGAGATGTTACACAATGTTGTGGAGCATCACATGCCAGTTGATCGCCAATTGATATTTATGGGATATGAAACGGTTGGCGAGATGAAGATCTTTTTGATCAAGAATCGGGATCTATTGCCGGAAGCGTATCGGCAACTGAAGATCCTGTTTCAGATTAAGGATGAAGAATTGTAGGTGAAATCAATTGAGTGATTCACAAATTATATCAGTCCTAAGAGCTTATGCAGACTACCTGCACGTTACCAACTTTGTTTCTGACGGGTTACGGTGGATCGGATACATGCTCATCTACGGATTGACCACCATTGTTAATGCGCTTTCCGGAATTTTTGCAAAAATGTACAAGTTGCTGGATTTCTGGGGCTATGCGCCATTTCAGAAATTTCTTAAGACGTACGATCCTGTTATCTGGGCCTTGGCCACGATTGGCATCATCTGGGCGGGCCTGATGATGATGCACAACAAGCGTGTTGATTACCATGAGAAGGGCAATAATTTCTTGGTGGCAGTATTGCTGTTTTTCGGCTTGACATTTCTTATGACCCAAGGGACGAAGCTGATTACTGCTGGTGCAGAACAAGCCATGGTGAATACACCATCGGCAGTTTCAATTTATCAAGGCAATATCACCGACGTCTATATGCTGGATAAGGCCGGGTGGAAGACGAGTGGTGGTAAAGCTAAGCTCCCCAAAACCACTAACCGGATCAAAAATATGGAAGACATCAAACTCCTAAGTATCAATGAGAAGGTCGACACGGGGGGCTGGTTTGGCGGCTCCAAGGCCAGTGACGATGGTACTAAAATCCTTGCGAAACAGTTGTCGATGAATTCAGATGGTAAATGGGAACTGCACAACATGCAAGGTGCTTTCAAAATCGATGATAATTACTATCGGTACTCTTGGCATCCATGGATTCTAGCCGCGAACCTTCTATTGTATTTGATCACGGTAGCAATCGTTATTTTCAAGTTGGTCAAGATCATTATGGAAATCAACTTCATTGGATTGCTAGCTCAAGGCGCAGCCCTCACCGATTTTGACTCGGGTAAGCGCAATCGCCAGATAATTGCCAAGCTTCGCGATTCGTTCGTAGTCGCGTTTCTACTGTGTGTGATTCTACAATTTTATGCACAATTTTTAAGCTTTATCACTCATGCGGGAGTCGGCGGCGTTGCGCGCATTTTTGCGATGATCGGCGCCTTCCTGTTTGTGCTTGATGGCCCGAATATCATCCAAGCAGTCTTTGGTATTGATGCCGGACTATCTTCAATGGCGCAAACGATGACCAACGTCATGTTGTTAGCGCGTGGTGCTGGTAGTACGACTAAGTCTGCTTTGAATGCAACTAAGAAGCTCGGTGGTGTTGCTAAGGGGATTGCCAATAAAGGACTCGTTGGCGGGTCAGCACTGGCTGGTTTTGCCAATGGCCTAACCAAAAAGCCCAATCTACCAGGTGACAAGGTTGGTGGTGTGACACCAGCTGCTGCGTCGAATAAGAAGCCAGAACTTGATCCAACGAAATCTAATGGGACGGATCAGAATCAAGCCTCTAAAGGCCCGGCTACAGCCACTCAGACAGGCGACGTTCCAACATCAGCTTCGTCAGCAGACACTGCTCAACCAAATGCTAGTGAGAAGGAGCAGGCCGCACCGGCTCTAGGTGCTGATGCCGAAAAAGGAAATAATCCTGCCAACGCCGGGTTAGACACCAATGAAGATGCGCTTGGAACTGGGGCGGTCAACGGTAACGGTATTGAAGAACCTGCCACAGCTGCGCCTGATTTGCCAGCACAAGCGGATATCGGGAGTGGCAGCATTAGTTCCTTAGGTGGTAATGATATGGTGTCTAATTCGACAACTGGTGATGCTACGGCACCACAGCTACAACAAGAAGATACCCAAGCTAGTGATGGTGGCTTAGGTGGAAGTCAAGACTACTCTGCACCAGATGTTGCGGCGCCAGAAATGCCACAAGCTGCTAAGGACTTAGTCGGGAGCAAGCTTAAGCCAGGTCAAGTTGGACAAGCAAGTCAACTGGGTACGAACACTAGATCTGCTCCATCTTTAGGCACATCAGCAGCAAGACAAGCCCTCGGTTATGGGACGAGTCCTGTACACGCTGTGCCAAATATGAGTCATGGCGAAGCCGTTCCCGTTGGCGCCGCTGACAGTCCGCAAGGAAGTTATACCACAATGCCCGGCGCGACAACGCAACCAGCCAGTGGGACTCAATCGTCGCGGCCGCAACAGCAATCGCAAGTGCTTGGTGGCAGCGGAAGTAACACAGCTAGTTACAGTGTCCCACATGTTTCCACACAATCAATGCCGCGGGCAACTGCTAGTGCAGTTCAGGCTGGGCAGACGGCAATGCTGAATGATCAACATGCCGCCCTGGATGATCAACATCAATTTGATGCAACGACCAACCAAACGATCGGCACAGTGATCTCCAATCGATTAACCGATATCAATATCGGGGCGCACCAGGCCCTAGCGAAGTCACCAACTGTTTCGGCGGTGCGACGGGCATATCGTGTTGGTCAAACTACTGGTCAAAGCCTACGCCAAGGCAAAAATCTGAAATAGGAGGCGATTAGATGTATCACAATATTTCATTTTCCAAAAAGATGATGATGAAAGCGCAATATTCTAAGAACTTGACGATTGCAGACTTCATCGTGATCTTGGTAGCAGCGGGGATCTCATGGCTGCTATTCACGCGCTTTGTTTCACCGTTTCTGCAAGCCCTAGCACCAATTGAAACTGCGGTAATCACGTATCTGATGCTGTCGCCGTCTAGCGTCTATGACAAGAAAAATTACCAGGTGTTGATGCAGATTGTCCGTAAGTCACGCCGGACTTATCACGCGATTCAACGGCCTATCTATCAATTTCATGAAGAGAAGGAAGGTGCTCGCCATGGCCGGATTTAATGCGCTTGATCGCCGGAAGGAACGTGATCAGCGGACTAAGAATGAAGAACGCAAGCAGCGCGGCAAGATTACTGCAATCTTGCCGATTGTTGGCATCAGCAAGCAGGGCTATATCATTCTCAAGAGTGGTTTGTCTACTTACTACGCGGATGTCATGAAGCCAGAAAAGCATGATCTGGATCGGTTAACTTTGCAGGAAGCTGATGCGATTGAGAACGGATCGTGGCGCTTCATGCGGCAGTATACCCATTCAGTCAAAGAAATCTTCTTGAACTTCCCAGAAAATAATGACGTGCAGCAACAATATTTTCGACACTTGATCAAGGCAACCAACAATCCGTTTCTCGTCGAACAGCTGGAAAAGGAACTTTACAACTTGCAGTACCTTGAGATGCATTATCGCAAGCTATCAAGTTGGATCATGTTGTTCGGTACGACGCCTAAGCAACTTGAAGCCAACATTGAAGACGCCAAGGCGAAGGGTGCAGTTTATGGGTTTCAGCCGACCACAATCGCAGAAAAGCAACTGATGTATCGGCTGATGAACAATCCGGGGGTGGATACCAGTGAAGAAGAACAATAGCAAAATTGATGATGGGTTTGTTTATCAGATCCAACCGGCTGGTGGATTAGATACCAGGAGCGAGTATTTTGTTCGCCTGGGCAGCATCTTTATGGCTTGTGTGCATGTCTATGAAATCCCCGATACCTTTAGCGATTTTTGGCTTAAAAAGCTGACGGCAGTGCATGGCGCAACGGCTGTAGTAGACTATTTCACGGACCCGAAGATCAACTATGCCAAACAAATTTCAAGTTCAATTTCAGAACTTGAGATTCAACGTCGCCGCGCTTATTCAACGACTGAAAGCGACTTAATCGACCAGGAACTATTACCGTTGCGGCGATTATCCGTGGAGCTCAACAAACAAGGTGAAGTGATCAAGCAGGTCAGCATGCGCATCTATCTTTACGCAGATTCAGTGGATCGCTTGAACCGTAAAGTCAACGATGTGATCTCGGATTTGGCGACTGATGGTTATGGCGCGACAGTCTTTTTGGACGAGAACGCGGACGAATACAAGTCGATGTTCTTGCCCATTGTCGAACAGTCGCGCTTGCCTAGTGGACGCACGGGATTACCATTAAGCGGGCAGGTTATGGGGCTGGGCTATGCGCATAATCAAACCTCTCTGAGTGATCCGTATGGCTCATATTTCGGCTACACCCCAACCGGTGGGACAGTTTACTGGGACATGTTTCGTGTTACCAACACGCGGACTTATTACAATACATTTCTCTCAGGAGATTTAGGTAGTGGCAAGTCTACAAGCCTCAAGAAAATTCTCTGGGAGCGTGCTATTCGCGGAGACCTAGTACGAGTATTTGATCGGACGGGGGAGTTTGCGACGTTGGTTCGCAAGTTCAATGGCACGGTGATCAATCTCGATGGTTCCGACGGGATCATCAACATGTTCCAGGTCTATCCGACGCAATATGACGAGAAGACTTCGGATCCAGATGTCATTGCTTCCTATCGTGCTCATATCGGAGGCTTGGCGATCAAGTATCGGTTGCTTGATCGAGATGCTGATGAACGCACGGCCAACGCCTTCTCACAATTGTGTGATCGTTATTACAAGCAGCATCATTATCTTGATCCAGATCGGCCGCCGGTGACTGCATTGGCAGCTAACGAGTATCCGACGCTTTCAGATATTGTGGCGTTCATTCAGCAAGCTTCCGTTAAAGGCCTTTATCCTGAGATGTCGCGCTATTATGAGTCGATTTTGTTGTCACTGGGTCAACTGAAGTCAACCTTTGGAGATCTCTTTGACGGCTATTCAAGTTTTCCAGATCTGAGCGACTTGCAGGTGGTTTCGTACCAGCTGAACACGATCGACGCAATGCAAGATTCGATTCAGGACTTACAGATTTATAACGCGATCATCGACTCGTATAACAACTGTATGCGCTTGGGGCGCGCCCAAAAGAAAGCTTACGATGCGCGTGAAAAAGACCTGATCGATGTGCAACACTGGTTGATGATTATTGATGAATGCCACACTATCTTGAACACAGACAAGTCTTTCGTCGCAGACTTTTTCGTCAAACTAATGTCCGAGGATCGCAAGATGTTTGGGTCAATTGTATTGGCCACGCAACGCTTGGAACGGATGTTTCCAAGTGGTGCTAACGTCTCAGATAAGGGCATGGTCAAGGCGGTCAATGCGCTCAATCAATTGTATTCGCTTTGCCAATACAAGGTGCTGATGAAGCACGACGTTTCAACCATCAAGACCAAAGAAGATCCAGGGATTCTCCGTTCGCTGTTTGGCAATATGATGACGGAACAGGACTTCGCTAGTCTACCGGATTTTGGTAAAGGTGAGGCATATCTCTTGGTCGGGACTGATAAGCTGCACATGAACTTCCAAGTTACAGATGATGAATTGAGGACGTTTGAAGGTGGTGCTTAATGGATTCACGTCATGAAAAGCAGGCACTGAAGAACGCCCTTTTTGTTCGGAAGTTAATTGCTTGGGCCGGCCTGCCGGCCTTACTGACAGCTATTGGAGTAGTGCTAGTGGCGGTGTTCACCGTTGGCATCGCTGCGATGTTTCTCAGTCAATCAAGCACTGATAGCAGCGACGTTGCCACCAATGGCGAATATGATCCACAGCTGATAAAAATTGCCGCAACCGCGATGAATGTGGATCCCAGTGATGATTTTATCAAGAATCTTGAAGCCGTTATCCAAAATGAATCAGGAGGCAACGCTGCGGTAATCCAGCAGATTCAAGATATGAATCCCGGCGGTAATGAGGCCGCAGGTATCCTCCAATACACGGCTGGCACGTTTGCAAACTACGCGCTGGAAGGGCACACCAATCGCCTAAACGCCCTAGATCAACTGCTGGCTTTCTTCAACAACTCGGATTGGGAATCGTCAATTGGTTGGACGACAATCATGGGGACTAAAAAAATGGAGTGGCTGCACTCAGGGCCTCAAGGATCACCACGATTTAAGTCGGTACCTGGCAAAATCGACTTGACTGGCATCGACCAGTCGGAGCTAACCGGGCAATATAAGCTGAATACTACGGGCAATACCTATCCAAAAGGTCAATGCACCTGGTTTGCTAAGGCGCGTAGTGGGTGGTCCGGCAACGGTTGGGGCAATGGTTGTCAGTGGGGTATGTCAGCCGCGGCAGCGGGCTTCACCGTGAACCCATACACCCGCGGCTGGCACGATCGTAGTTTTTGCGGCTGGGCAGATGGTTGGCACCTGGCGAGCTGATCCCCAGTACGGGCACGTTGCGTATGTGGAAGCCTACAACCGTAGTGCTGGTACTTTCAAAATTTCTCAAGGTGGCACGGGCTTTTCTTCGTCAACAGGGCCGAATTATCAGACCCTCAGCAACGTGTCGTCATTCGTTTATATCCATAAAAAATGAGGTGATCAAGTGAATTTTAGAATCGATAATTTAGGCCGAGTTGCATTGATCAGCTATGCCATTCTCGCAACCGTCTTGGCGGTTGTGATGGGTGGTTGTTGGTATCGTATCGCACAGCAGCAGCCACAAGTCGTCACGAAAACCCGCGTGGTGAAGTCAAAAATGCAGGCTGCGTCAAGTAGTAATTCGGAAGCTGAGTCCGTGGCCAAGGCCGCACAAAAGTCTGCTGAAGCTGAGCTCTCCTCTTACAAGTCAAGTGAACAGAAGCTCAAGAATACGGCTATCCAATACGCTAAAATCCTACAGAACTATTCGCCTAGCGTAAGCGCAAAACGGGCAGCCTTAAAGAAGCTAGCGACGCCAGAACAAGTCAATCAACTGGCGCCAACTACTGCGACTTCTGGTACTCAGACCAAGGCAACGGCTTATGAAATTGAGTGGAATACCATTACTGCGATGATCCAGCCAGGTGCTAGCAAGGATGCGTTGGTGAGTGTCCACATGACCTATTCTTACTCCTATGATAGTAGCCATACCCAATACTCAAGCGTGCTACTGGTGCGATTTGATCGAGGGCTAGTGAGCCATAGTCAGATGTTCACTGCGGTCACTGATCAGGCCGGAAGCAATCAGTAAAGCAAGGAGGAATCCTGTTGGATGTCGAAGAAAAACATGTCCAGATTTTGGACCACAACAAAGCGGAGAAGCGTTTCAAAAAGCTTTTTGGTTGGATCCTGGCGGCAATCGGCATGACGCTGGTCTTGTTCGTTGTCTTCCCCAAAAACATCAATGAATCGGGGTTAACTACGAGTAAGTCCTTTGTGATGGGCGAGAACACTTTCATCTATGCAAACGCCAAACGGTATAGCAATCAAACGTATCGGTTGGGCTTTTATGTCAGTGACAATCAGCTTGATCCGTTGGCTGCCGTCCGCGCAAAGGTGCGTACCAAAAGTCACGAAAATGGTGAGATCCTATCATCAAGTTTGACTCAAGTGAGCCCCGATTATTATGTCGTGACAGTTAAACAAGTTCCTAAGAAACAAGCGCTCCTTTACGTCGTGATTGGTGACAAGAAGACGACGGGGAGTGGGCTGGAGGCTGCCAATAGCCAAGCTTTGTTAGTTCAAAAAGCCAAGAATGCGGGAACCTATAAACGACCAACAACGCACCAACTCCAGCAAGAATATCTCGCCTACATGGTGAAATACTACTCGCAAAAGATTCAGAAACTTGAGCGTAAGGTGGCCAAGAACAAGTCCAACATTGCCAAGCTCAAGAAGATTTTATCGAAGCAAAATCAGTCGTTGGATCTTCAAACTGGGTCTCAAAAATCTGATACCAAGAGTAAAATTGCGCAAACGAAATCTTCAATCAAGCAGCATCAAACTTCAGTTAAAAATTTTGAGAAGGCGATCAATAATGCACGAGATGCTCGTGCAAACTACGGAGAAAAGCTAAATTGAATCCCAAAAATGCGTGTGCCCAGAACTTTGAATATTGGGCACAAATTGAGTTTTTGGGTGCACAAAGCTCTGAATATTGGGCACAATCGCGATTTTGGCGTGTGCCCAAGAACTAAGATTTAGGGCACTTGGGCCACGAATGTGGCCCCTTTGGAAAACCCACCGCACTGCGGTGTCACCCATTTATGGGTGCAGTTTTCCCTTATGCTCATTATCTAAAACTCCAAAATTCGGCCCCTGTCGTAATTTTGGAGTTGAAGGGTGAGAGTTGCGATCCGCTGTTTGGATCACAACTCTCACCCTTCACGCGTTTTTTGACTTTGTATTTGGGCCGTAAGTTAGGAATTTACGGGCCTCTTTTTTTAATTTTAGTGATCTCGTTACGGCAAATTTCGATTTGCCAAAACAGAAGGAGGAAACAGACTTGGTAGTTGATATTCATATCAAAGGTGTCGCTGATGCGGACGCCGCAATCATCAAACAGTTGGCAGATTCCAAGGGCCTAACGCGTAATAAGTATCTCGCGCGACTCATCCATCAGCACGCAAGAGATTACTACGTCGAAGGTGAGCTAAATGATCTAACTGAACTAACGCGGCAGTCAAAAGTAGTCATTAATAGGAACACGGAAATCATTTCGCGATTGCTATTTGCACTTGGAATTGAAAAGGAGTGAAGATTTTGCACGAACGTCGTGTGGTTTATTTGGATTCACCTAGCACGGGCGAATATGGATGGAAATATATCGATCAATACATGAAAATCCATGGCTGTAAAACTCGCGGTGAGGCATTGGAAGGTTTACTTCGCGAGCATCAAGAAATGAAAAATGAGCTGCTTGGAAACAAGCTCTTGATTCAACAGATTACCTCCGAAGTGAAGAAAATGATTGACCCAATTCGTTTGAGAACTGGTTCTACTGAGCGAAACATCACTTTATTCCGTGAGCTTTTAAATGGGTTCATAGTTCTCCACGGCATGGACGATCAGTTCCCAGTTACTGACGTGCAAAGTGATGCAATTACCCAGGCCGATCAGAAGGTGTCCGATCAAATTAAAGCCCGGCAAGTTTATCGCAATAGTGACAAATACAAGCGTTTGAAACGAGGTGACTAATCGTGGGTAGTAGTGCAGGAATTGTTTCGACAATGCGCTTTGAACGACCAGGAGGCGAGCATTTTTCCGGTTATATCAACTATATTAATCGTTCCGACGCGATGCGTGCTAAGCACTTCAAAGATTGGAACGCGGTTAAGTATGATGGCTACAACCAATACATGGAAAATCCCGAGAAGAGTACCGGTATTTTCACTGCGGGCAAAGATCAACTGAATATTGATGCGCGGCAGCAACTGCGGCAATCATTTGAAAAGGCTGAACGTAATGGATCAGTTATGTGGCAGACAGTCGTCAGTTTCGACAACACTTTTTTGGCTGAACACGGCCTTTATGATCCGCAAACGCAAGAGGTAGATCAACAAAAACTTCGGATCGCGATCCGTACCGGTATGAGTAGATTGCTTGCCAACGAAGGGCTTACGGCATCTGCGGTGTGGTCAGCATCGATTCATCTCAACACCGATAATATTCATGTTCATATCGCAACAGTTGAGCCTGATCCGCAACGGGATTTTAAGGAGTTTGAACGCGATGGCAAAGTTTTTCGGGAGCGCAAAGGTTATTTGAAAGCTAGCACACTAGACAAGTTTAAGTCTGCTGTGGCGAACGAACTACTGAACCGCGATCAATCGCTGGCGCAAATTTCTAGCCTGATTCGAGATCGCTTGCCGGCTCATCAGGAACCATGGCGTAATCTCCCAGATCGGCAGTTGATGAATTACTACAAGCAGATTTATAGCAAGCTACCAGCTGATCGGCGACAGTGGCGTTACAACATGAATGACATGAAAGACTTACGCCCATTGCTTGATGCTTTTGCAAGTCGATACATGCAGCTCTATCACAAGACGGAGCTAGAAGCCTTTGACTCGCAACTGATGAACGAGGTGAAATTCCGGGAATTTCTCTACGGCAAAGGTCAGCCTGGCAAAGAAGAAAATAGATCGCAAGAATACTACGATCACAAGTATGACGAACTCTTTGCTCGAATGGGAAACTCGGTGCTCAAGGAAATGTTGGCCCAGGATCGGCGAAATCAATCCATGCATGAGGATCCTAAGGAGGATACGCCTGATTCACCAAAACGTTCATCCAGTGGCAGCTCGCCGAGTCATGGGATTTTGTCTTCGCTTAAGACAATCAAGAACCTTTTACGTGGGGACGTGCAACAACACTTGCTGAATAAACAAGCTCATGATCGCAGTGCTGCTGAAGAAGAAAACAAACGTAACAATCAAAATCAGGACTTATATCGCTAGCGCGGCCTTTATGGTCGCGTCTTTTTTTGGAGGTGATCTATGTGTCATGGATGGAAGATTTTAAGCGCGCCAAGCAGGCATCAATTGTTGATGTAGTGCAGCGTAACGGCTTTAACTTGGAGCAGGAAAGTTCTATCAGTTGGCGTGGTGTGGAGCATGATTCGCTTGTTATTGATGCTAGGAAGAATACGTTTTTTTGGAACTCGCGACAAGAACACGGGGATCCAATTGACTTTATGATGAAGGTGGTCGGTGTAGAATCAATGCAAGACGCGGTGAAGCTATTAAACGATCCTAGCTTGTCGCGTGCAGAGATTGTGCAGCACAAGACTGAGCCTTTTCAATATAGTGATCGTAATAGTAAGGATTTCACACGTGCTAACAATTACCTGACGATTGCGCGTGGCTTAAATCCACAGTTAGTTGCAACCCTGCACCAAAAAGGTTTTATCCTGGATTATTCATAGAATTTCAAAAAAGCAGCGCAATCCCTGACCTTTACCCCTAAAGTTGGAACACAACTTTGGGGGTATTTGTATGACTAAGATTTCAGTAGAAACTTATATCGAAGCCGTAGAGTGTTATCTTACCAGCAACGAGTCAAAGAGACGGGTTGGTG
>NZ_BAAFZI010000051.1:0-16246 GCF_045862175.1 Lacticaseibacillus salsurae
AGGTTGATCCGGAAACTGGTGAATGGAAAGGTTCCGGTATCGAAACGTTATTTTAAAACAAGACAGCTCTCAGTGAACTGCCTTGCAGGTAAATCGAATTCAGTTCCAACAAATTGGGTAAAGGTCAAGCCCCCAAAGGACTCGCGCTTCTTCTTTCCTATCAGTCATGCATTTCCCGATACTTGGCCATCTTCTCATGAAAAGTCTTTTCCGTCATCCCATAAGCAGTGTACGTGATCGCATTGGCGCCAGAGTGAATGGTATCCAAGATCTGATCATCGGTTTTCCCACCAGAGGCAATGATTGGGAAATTCGGGTGGCTGTCGGCTAGCTGTAGCCGCGCCCAAGCCACCAGCGCCGCGGTGTTGCGGCCACCGGCAATGTTTAAGGCGTTGACGCCAGCTGCGATATACGCTTCTAAGTCGGTGGTTTCATTGACCACCGTGTAAAACACGGGAATATCCACCATGCGCCGAACGGAATGCAAGGTTTCTAAGCTCGTAGGCGCGTTTAAGACCACACCAGAAGCGCCGTTTTCTTCAGCAAATCGCGCCACGGTGGCGGCACGCAAGCCTTTGGTCAAGCCACCACCGACACCGGCTAAGATCGGCACGTTGGCGACTTTGCTGATGGCTTCTAAGATCCGCGTGCTTGGCGTCCATGGGTACACTGCCAAGATGGCGTCGGCGTCGCAATTGGCGATCACGGCGACATCTGTGGAGTAGACGATGGTTTTGATGCGCTTGCCAAACAGGCGAATGCCACTGGCTTTGCGAATGACGTCAGGCGATTCGACGATATTGGTGCGCAACGCCGACGTCAAGTTAGGAATAATTGGTTTATCTACCATTTTCAACACCTCCGAAATCACTACCTTGACGATACCACGGCCATTGGATTTGTGAAAGCGGTTTGTGCCGCAATTGATTGCTTGCGTGTGATAAAATATAGCCTATCAACGACACAAGGAGTTTGTGATGGGCCAAGATCCTGAATACGACCGCATGTTGGCGGGGCAGTTATATATCACTGAGAAGATCCACGCTGAGCACCGCGAGTGGCCGGGCAAAATGCTGGTGCAACAGATCAATGCGTTGCCAGCTGATCAGCTTTCGGAAATCACACGACTAGAAGCGCAAATTTTTGGCGCCAAAGACGTCTACGTCCAGCCACCTTTTCAAGTGGATTATGGCACCCACATCAAAGTCGGCACGAATTTCTATTGCAACGTCGACGCGATGTTTTTGGACACCAACTGGATCACCATTGGCAACAATGTGAAGATCGGCCCGCGGGTAAACTTGTTAACGGCAGGGCACCCGATCGACGCCAGCGTGCGCGTGGCGATGTTGGAATTTGCCAAACCCATCACCATCGGCGACAATACCTGGCTTGGTGGCAATGTAACGGTGCTACCAGGGGTATCGATTGGCGCCAACACCGTCGTCGGTGCCGGGTCAGTGGTGGTGCATGATCTGCCAGACAATGTGGTGGCAGTGGGGAACCCGGCTAAGGTGTTGCGAAAAATCACCGACGCCGACCGCAAATTATGGACGAAGCAAGCAGCGCAGTATGAAAAGGACACAACAAATGACAACGCGTAGACTTAAAATCACGATTTTCTGGCTTTTATTGATCGGGGCAGTCGCTGGGGCATTTTACGGGTATCATGAAACTTATAGCGCCCATGACGATACCAAGCAGCTGACGCCAGTGGTGATCGGTTACCAAAAAGCTGACCCAGTGGACATTTCCCGCCAACATGGCGTTTTGGCCAAAACGCTTAAACGCGCAGGCTACAAGGTGTCGTTCAAGGAATTCCAAAGCGGCGCGGCGTTGAACACCGCGCTTAATGCTGGCAACATTGATTACGCGCGGGCAGGGGATGTGCCGCCAGTTGCCGCGCAAGCTAACGGCATGGATTTCGTGTATGTGGCCGCAGGGGCGGATAAAGTCAAAGGCTCAGGCCTAGAGGTCAAACAAGGTGGTGGCATCACCAGCTTGGCAGACCTGAAAGGCAAGCGCATCGCCTACACCAAAAACACCAGCTCGCAGTACATGGTGTTAATGGCGCTACAAAAAGCCGGCTTGAGCACTAAAGATGTGACTTTAGTCGACATGGCGCAAAACGCCGCGGCGGTGGCTTTTGCCAAAGGTACCATTGACGCTTGGGCGACTTGGGATCCATATTCCGCCACCGCTGAAGTCACTGGCGGTGCCAAGTTGCTGGTGGATGACACCGGCTTGGCCAAAAATCGCGACTATTTGTTAAGCACGCGCAAGTTCGCCACTGACCACAAAGCGTTATCCAAGACGCTGACCAAAGCCTTGGCAGCGGATATGACTTGGGCCAACACCCATCAAGCCGCTTTGTCCAAGATGCTAGTGAAGACCTTGAAGCTCAAACCTGCCGTCGTCAACAAAATGCTGGCGCGCCGCAGCTTTTCCATGAAAGCCGTCACCAAAGCCAATATCAAAGAACAACAAGCCATCGCCGATGAATTTTATGCGCAGAAGTTGGTGGCTAAGCACGTGCAAATTTCTGATTATGTTTTGAAATAATAATGAGGTGTCCAAATGATCGATCCAGCACAACTGCACAACGCCCGCAACCGAAAAGTCGGGGTGATCAATAATAGCTACTATGTGACACTGCCCAAGAAAATCGTCGATCAGCTTGATTTGCAAAAAGGCGATCACGTCACCATTGGCGAATGCGACGGGCAGATGGTGTTGATCCCGATCACCACCCATGATGCCCCGATCAAAGCCGCGACTGACTTAGCAGAGTTGATCTCGCACAACGATGATTAGCCGGCTAACTACCTCCAAGGGATGAATTGGATTCGCAGACGCGAAAACGGTACTGATCTCGCACAGCGATGATTAGCCGGCTAACTATCTCCAAGGGATGAATTGAATTCTTAGATGCCCAAAACGGCATTGATCTCGCACAACGATGATTAGCCGGCTAACTATCTCCAAGGGATGAATTGAATTCTTAGATGCCCAAAACGGCATTGATCTCGCACAACGATGATTAGCCGGCTAACTACCTCCAGAGGAGAAACTGGATTCATAGGCGCTAAAACGGCATTGATCTCGCACGACGATGATTAGCCGGCTAACTATCTCCAGGGGAGAAATTAAATTTGTAGACGCCAAACGGCTTGGATCGCAGTTGATCCAAGCCGTTTTTGGTGGTCAATCAAAGAAATGATGCAAGTAAGTCGCCACACCGTCATGATGGATGTCAGTGGTGTAATGATGCACCGCGGCTTTGACATGGTCATTGGCGTTACCCATGGCCACACCGTAATGCACGGTTTCTAGCATTTGCAAGTCGTTATCGCCATCGCCAAAAGCCATGGTGTGGCTCATCGGGATATCCAGTTTGGCACACACGCGCTTGATCGCGGCGGCTTTGTTGATGCCTTTGGCGGTAATTTCGATATTATCCACGCCACTAGACGACACATCGATGTCAGGCAACTGCGCCATTTCAGCTTTGGCGCGCTGGCGTACTTGGTCGTCTTGAGAAAAGCTGATGCCGTTGGTGATCTTAGGCGCTAGCGCCAACAGTTCGTCAAGCGACTGCACCAAGTGATCTTTGCTCGGGTCTTGGCCGGCAATGCGGTTTTGCGCGTCTTGAGAAAGCGGGTGATCGGTGTGGTTGAGAAAGATCACCGAATCTTTGGTGAAGAAGTGGGTTTGCACGCCATATTTTTTAGTGATGTGATACAAGCCAGTCAACGCGGCTTTTGTCAGGTGAATATTTTCCACATGTTGATCAACGGCGATGACAGAGCCGTTGGAGCAGATCACATTCAAATTCGGGCCAATGCGATCAGCCATGGCGCGGGCGGAAAACAGCGGGCGACCAGACGCGATAAAAAATAAATTCCCGGCGGCGCGGTATTTGGCGATCGCGTCGACAGTGGCTTGAGTGGGGATCTGGGTGCGATCGACTAAGGTGCCATCGATGTCCATAAAGATTGCATAAGGGGTCATAAAAGTCTTCCTTTTTCTAACATGAATACTTCTAGTGTAAACGCAATCATCACCTGAGACAAGTGTCTAAGTTGCTCAAATTCAAGATTTTTCAAACCATTTTTTTGACAATATGGTATGCTTGAATGGACGGCGAAAGGAGGAGTGCGCATGGTGTCTTTAGGACTTAGGATCACCACGTTTTTGACCAATACGCTGGTGTTGACTGGGTATGCGTTGATCTATGAATGGCTCCTGCGTGCCAAACTCCATGTCAAGCGCCATCGGGAATTGCGCCAAGTGTATTTGGCGGTCATGACGGTCGCATTTTTACTGCTGTTTCACTTCTCATCGATTTTTTCCATGGCCGAAGCGCACAATGCGGCAGGCGTTGGGTGGACGTATTTGAATTTTCAAATCGCCACGGTGATGTATGCGCTGTTGTCCAATCGCCACCACACCGCGTATTGGAGTTTGGCGGCAGTGTTGTTGGTGTGGTATTGGTGGTTGCCGCATACTGGGCAGTGGCCGATATTTTACCTGGCGACGTTGGGCTTGATGTATTTGGCGCAACGGTATGCCACGCCGATCGGGGCGAAAATGTGGCGGTATTTGCCATTTTCTTTAGCGTTTGCGACGCCGTTTGTGATCATGAACTACATTTCCTTGCGCGGCATCGATGTCGGTTGGACTTGGGAGATCAGCACGTGCATCTTGATCGCTTGGCTGTTGCGCGCGATCCATTTCGGGGTCAAACGCCAGCGCGCCCGCACTGCGTTGTTAAAAGCCGAAGCGCAAATCGACGAGCTGACCCAGTTGCATAATTTCCGGGTATTTAATGAAGATTTGCTGGTGGTTTATCAAAAAAGTCAACTCAGCCACAAACCGTTTGCGCTGTTTACCTTTGATATCGATCACTTCAAGTTGATCAATGACCATTTCGGCCATTTAATGGGCAACCAAGTGCTTGAAGCGGTCGCCACGCGCTTAGAAGTGGTGGCACAACACTTGGCTTATCCCAAAGTCTGCTGCTACCGCACAGGTGGCGAAGAGTTCTCGTTGATCATTCCAGACATTGTGCCGAGTTTCAGCTTATCGCAAGCGATCGCTTGGCGCATTCATGACGAACTTGGCGAGTTGCGCTTTACTGCCGATTCTGGCCAACAGTTTCAGATCACCGTCAGTTTAGGCGAAGCGCGCTCACGGGCTGATGATCAGAATTATTTGGATGTGTACAACCGCGCCGATCAATATTTATATAATTCCAAGCGTTCCGGCCGCAACACCATTACCATTGACGGCCAAACGCAACCACAACGGTGACTGTGAGAAGCAGTCGCCGTTTTTTGGTGAGAAGCGTATAATAAGGTTCATCAGATTTTAAAAAAGTGAGGAGCTTACCTATGGCTGAATTGACCCATTTATATGAAACCTTCCAACCCACGCATTATAACGTTTACTTAGATATCGACCGTGCCAAGAAAACCATCAATGGTCACACGGAAATCGCCGGCCACGCATCAAGCCAGCGCATTGCCATTCACCAGAAATTCTTAAGCATCGCGGCCGTTGAAGCAGACGGCAAGTCCGTCGGCTTTACAGTCGATGATGACGCCGAATGCGTGCGCATCGACTTGCCGCAAGCAGGCGACACGACGTTGGCAATCACTTACGCCGCGAAACTTACTGACACCATGATGGGGATCTATCCTTCTTATTATAACGTCGATGGCGTGCGCAAAGAATTGATCGGCACCCAGTTTGAAACCACTGCGGCGCGCCAAGCGTTCCCAAGTATCGACGAACCTGAAGCCAAAGCCACCTTTGATCTGGCGGTGAAGTTCGACGAACAACCAGGCGAAACCATTATCGCCAACATGCCAGAAGTTAAATTTGAAAATGGCGTGCATTATTTTGACACCACGGTGAAAATGTCCACGTATTTGGTGGCCTTTGCCTTTGGCGATATGCAAAAAAAGCTCACCCATACCAAATCCGGTGTGGAAATCGGCGTGTTTGCAACCAAAGCCCATGCGGCTAACGAATTGGATTTTGCCTTGGACATTGCCAAGCGCAGTATCGAATTTTACGAAGACTTTTATCAAACCCCTTATCCGCTACCGCATTCTTACCAATTGGCATTGCCTGACTTTTCCGCTGGCGCCATGGAAAACTGGGGCTTGGTCACCTACCGCGAAGCTTATTTGACGGTTGACCCAGAAAACACCTCGTTTGAAATGAAGCAACGCGTGGCCACAGTGGTCGCCCATGAATTGGCCCATCAATGGTTCGGAGATCTGGTCACCATGAAGTGGTGGGATGATCTGTGGTTGAACGAATCCTTTGCCAACATGATGGAATATGTCGCCGTTGATGCCTTAGAGCCTGATTGGCATATTTGGGAAGTCTTCCAAACTGATGAAGCCACTGCCGCGTTGCAACGCGACGCCACCGATGGCGTGCAATCCGTGCACGTGGAGGTCAACGACCCCGCTGAGATCATCAGCTTGTTTGATGGCGCGATCGTTTATGCCAAAGGCTCACGCATGTTAGTCATGGTGCGGGCTTTGCTTGGCGATGATGCGTTACGCAAAGGCTTGAAAGCTTATTTTGCCGCCCATCAATATGGCAATGCTACTGGCGCTGACTTGTGGGCGGCATTAGGCGAAGCGTCTGGCATCGATGTCGGCGCGGTGATGGCTGGCTGGTTGGAACAACCTGGCTATCCAGTCGTTGACGCTGCAGTGGTCGATGGTCACTTGCAACTCAAGCAACAACAATTCTTCATCGGCGCCAACACCCCAGTCGGCCGCACGTGGCAGATCCCGTTAAAGGCCAACTTTGACGCACCGAAGTTAATGACTGAAACCACTTTGGATCTTGGCGATTATGCCGATTTGCGGGCCAAAGCAGGCCATGCCTTGCGCTTAAATGATGGCAACGAATCGCATTTTATCGTGAAATACGATGACACGTTAATGGCTGATCTGCTTGACGATGTGGCTAGCCTTGATGCCATTACCCAAATGCAAGTCTTGCAAGATCTGCGTTTGTTGGCAGAAGGCGAGCAGCTGGCTTATGCGTCAGTCGTGCCGTTATTGAAGCGGTTTGCCAATAGCCGCTCGAACTTGGTCAATATGGCACTGTACAGCTTAGCTGGCAACTTGAAGAAATTCACCACGCCAGATTCTGACAGCGAAAAGGCCTTGCAAACCTTGTATGGCCAATTGTCTGCGGCTAACCTCAAGGCGTTAGGCTGGTTGCCAAAAGCCACCGATTCCAACGACGACACCTTAGCGCGGCCTTATGTATTGAACGCAGCGTTATACAGCCAAGATCCGCAAGCCAAGCTGCAAGCGCATGAACAATATGAAGCCCATGCCAAAGACTTGATCAACTTACCAGCTGATGTGCGGGTGTACATTTTGATCAATGAAATGCAAAACTTTGGCACCGCCACCGTATTTGACCAATTGCTCAGCGATTATCGCACCACGTCTGATGCGTCATATCGCCGCGATTTGGCCCAAGCGTTGACTAAAACCAAAGACGCCAAGCAGATCGCGACGATCGTGGCGGCTTTTGAAGACGCAGACACGGTGAAACCGCAAGACTTGCGCGCTTGGTTTGCTGGGGTTTTGGCCAATCCTGCTGGCCAACAAGCCGCTTGGGATTGGTTCCGCAATAGTTGGGGCTGGTTGAATGACACCGTTGGCGGCGATATGGAATTTCCAACTTATATCACCGTGATCTCGCGGGTCTTCCACACCCAAGCACGGTTGGATGAATTCAAAGCCTTCTTTGCCCCTAAGCGCGCCGATGCCAGCTTGAAGCGAGAAATCGACATGGATACGTCCGTCATCGCTGGGCGCGTGGCATTGATCCAAAAAGTTGGCGCCAGTGTCAATGCCGCGGTGGCTGACGAAATCAAATAGATTGGATGAAACAAGTCGTTTTAGCGGCTTGTTTTTGTTTGCAGTGATGGTGTTTGTAGTGCTAGGCTGTCAGGTTGCCGACAAGGGATTGTCGAAGCCGCCACCTCATGAGATACTAATAAAAAATAAGGAGGAACGCTTATGCCTATCACGTTGACTGATGCGTTTGTACAATTGATCCAAGACAAAGACCTGGCGGACAAAGACTTGATCTTGATCGCTGATGATGGTGGCGGTAAATATTCGCTGCAAGGTGGCGCTTGTACCATCGGCTCTAAATTCACTTTGATCGTGGTGGATCAACCTGATGCCGATTACCCAGTCGCGTTAGAAAATGCGGCTGGCTTGAAGTTGTGGAGTTCTGAATATGATCTGTTGTTCTTAGAACCTGGGTTGAAGCTAGATTTTGTCGATCATCAGATCCGCTTGCAAGATAACGCGCACCGGTTTGATGACGGGTTGCGCATTGCCAAAGGCGCAGACGTCTTGGCGGCGTTTCATCAAGGGCTGACAGTCAATGGGGTCAGTTGCTAACGAATTTAGGTTGGTGATGCGGCAAGAAATTTGTTATCATGATCACAATTCATGAAAGCTGGTCTTTTGATGCAAATTTTAACTCCTGATGAATCGATTACCCAAGGTCCAGATCGGATGTTGTCGCAGCGCCATTTAAGTATCGTACGTTTGGTGATCCCCAAAGGCACGCAGATCAAGCGGCACCGCTCGCTGATGACGGTCACTGTCGTTGCCATTAAAGGTAAGATCACCTTTCACACGGATGATCAAGTCACGACTTTGATCCCAGGCCAAGCGGTGGTAATGCAACCAGCTGAATTTCACTGGCTGGAAGCACCAGATGAAGACGGCGAAGTGATGGTCGTTCACGGCGTTTTAGCCGAATAAAAAACGGCGGCTCAGAAAAATTCTGAGTCGCCGTTTTTGGCTTTAACGCGCTGCTTTGATTTGTTCGCAGCGCTCTGGGGACAGCTTACCAAGTTCAACCAGCTTGGATTCAATGGCGTTAAGCACCGTGTTGCGATCATTGGCGTTATTGACGAAATCCAATTCGTCACGGCTGATCGTTAACATCGTTGAGCGGGTGTAGCCTTTGGACCAATCGCGATACGCGTGGTTGACGCGGTGGTAGTAATCCACGAGTTCTGGCTTTTGGCGAATGTCTTCCATTTCGCGGCCGCGAGATTGGATCTCATCGATTTCATGTTCTGGATCGATTTGTAAGTATACCGCCAAGTCTGGCAAACCGTTGAATGGGGAACCATTGACGTTGGCTTGCATTTCTTGAGAAAGCGTCACATAAACATTGTAGTCGATGTCGTCGATTTCGCCGTTGTCATGCAACTGCTTGGCCATGACGAAATCAGATTCCAAAGACGAATCCATCACGGCGTTGTCTTGCACCAAAGCCTTTTTCAGTTGTTGGTAGCGAAACGTCAAAAAGGCGATCTGCAAAATGGTGGCAGTGGTTTTGCGGCTATCTGCGCCGGCTGCGTAGAACTTATTAAGCATGTTGGCGATCATGCCATTGCCTTCAACATCTTCATAATAAGCTGGGGCATTGAGGTCTTTGGACAAGATACGAGTCAGCGAGGTTTTGCCAGCGCCGATGGAGCCGAGAATATAGATCATGGGTAAACTTCTTTCATCAAATGTCGTTAACAGCACAAAAGACGAGCAAAGCTGCTCGCCGATCGTGACATCAATGTTCCTATCGTACTATCTTAGTGGATCTCCTTCAAGCCTAACTTGCGGCGGCCGGTGTTAAACCAAGGGCTGACGGTGAAGGCGAGAATGTCGTTGATGACATAAATCGAGGAGTTGATCGCCATGGCCAAAGACGCATCGCCTTGGGCAAAGGTGATCGCCCATAAAACCAATTGCGCGATCCCTGAGAACAACCACCAGAAGTATTGGTTGTTGTAACGCAAGAAGCAGACGATCCCACCAGTTAAGGAAATGGAGAAGGCCATCCCATCAAAAATCGGGCGAGGGTCATTGGTGAACTTGCCGATCAAAATAGCAGATACTGCCCAAACCACCAACGTGAAGGCAATGGAGATCACCCATTGCTTGGCAGCAAAGCGCTTGAGGTTGTTGGCTGTGTCGTCATTCCAAGTGCGCACGGAGATCAACACTGGCAGATCCAAGGTGACCACGTAAGCGACTTGTTCAAAAATCGATAAGTAGTTTTTAGCCGTGAAGCCCACAAAAATAAAGCAAGCTGCGGAAATCAAACCCAACCAGCCGTTCACGGCTTTGGTGGCGTTGATCGCCAAGACGCATAATACCCCGATCATGGTCCCAACGAAAGTGATCAAAGCCACCGGCGTGATCGGTGCATTGACCAAAGTCATCAGTTGCGCGCCTAAAGCAAAGTAGAATAAGTAGTAGTTTTGTTGTGGCCAGCCTTTTAATTGGTTGAATAGCCAGCTGAAGTAATTCTGTGATTCGTCGTTCATGAATTTGTGTCCCCCTAAATGATAATTGCAAAAACCATTATGCCACGAAATCTTGTAGATGTCAGTCTTGCATCCACAAGATTTTGGTGGTATAGGTTCGCATGGACACAATAAAGAAGATAGATGTAAGCCATTTACAGAAAACCTTTTGTTAAGCTTTCGCCACGGGGATCTGTACGGTAAACGTACTGTTACTTAAGGTCTCCAAATTGTAGTTGCCCGCTGGCCGATACCCAGCTTGCGCAATAGTCGCGTAAGCTTGTTGGATGAATTGATCTAACGCCAAGCGATTGGCCCGCGTCATTTTAAAGGTGGCATAATCGCCTGCAGGTAAGGTGAATTGCGTCTGATCATCACCAGTTTCGATCAGGTAATGGGGTTGGCCATTTTGGCTGAGATTAATGGCATGATAGGTGAACGGCGCGTTTCTGGCAAGGATGCGCTTGGCTTCGGCCAGCGCCGGTAGCGCACTGGTGGTTGCCGGCAGTAAGTGGTCGCAAACAGCCAAAGTGACAGAACCAAAGTGTTGAATATGCATCAGGTGTTACCTCCATTTCGATGATGGTTTGAGTATAATCGAGTAAAGGTGACAACTAGCTGTCACCATTCAACTGAAAGTGAGAAAAAATGCAAACTTATCGCTTGATCAATATCGTCATGATGTTACTGGCGCAAGAAACCATTTCAGCCCAAACTTTTGCGGATCTGTTTGGCGTGTCCAAGCGCACCATTTTGCGCGACATGGCGCATTTATCCGCCGCACACATTCCAGTCGTGGCGACGCGCGGCGTGAACGGCGGGTTTCACTTGCTAGACACTTACAAATTCGACAAACGCTTGTTAACCGTGCAAGATCTGCAAAACATTCTGACTGCGGTGCAAGGCCTAGACGCCTTATTGGTCGACCCAGCAGTGGCGGCGACGTTGGCCAAGATCTCTGGGTTATTGCCTGAGGAGGATACTGGCGCTTTGGCGGTGGATTTTGCTGGGGCCAAGAATTTGGCTAGCGTGGTGCAAACGTTGCAAGCGGCGATCCGCGAACATCGCGTGGTGGCGTTTGATTATTATGACCGCAATGGCGTGGCCACCAGCCGTTTGGTGGAGCCTTATCAATTATTGTGGCGCAACACCAGTTGGTATTTGGTGGGCTATGCCACCGAGCGTGCTGCGTATCGCACCTTTCGCGTGTCGCGCTTGACGCATTTAGTGGCCAAGTCTGGCTTCACCCCTAGGCAAAATGTGCCATTAGGCTGGCGCAATCATGGCGGCGGGGTGGCGTCTGTGGTTGCCGTGCAAGTTACTGGCTCGCAGGCTTGTCGCAGTTTTGTGGTGGAGCATTTTGGCGCGGCAGTGATCACCCAAAACCGCGACGTTGACTTTGATGCGGTGCTGGCGGTTGGGGATAATGCCGATACATATCGTTTTTTGGCCCAATGTGGCACGAACTTGAAAGTCGTGGGGCCCACGCATTTTCGAAAACATTACCGCGATTATTTACACCAAATGTGGCGCCAACAAGGTTGACTTTGTCAGTACTTAGTAATACTATGTACCGGTACCTAGTATTACTAAGGAGCAGAACATGACAGGATTAACAGGATTACTTAAAGGGGCCTTGTCTGGCATCGTGTTGCAACACTTGGCCAGCGGTGAAACTTATGGCTATGAGATCACTGAATATTTGAAGAATTTAGGCTTTTCCGAAATTGCAGAAGGCACGGTGTATACCGTGTTAGTGCGCTTGGAAAAGCTAAATTTGGTAGAAGCGGAGCGTCGCCACTCGCTAGTGGGTCCGCCGCGCAAGTTTTACCGTTTAAATGACGCCGGGCGGGCCTATTTAGCCGAGTTTTGGACCAAGTGGGACTTTCTCGCCGACAAAATGGCGCAGATCAAGGAGGGGTAAGATGGTGAGTTTTTGGAATACCATTACTGGCAATGACATGTCAGCGGACTTAAAAGCCGAATCGGCGCGCATCGCCAAATTGCCTAAGTCTTATCAAGATGCTTTTGCGACGATGCAAGCGACGTTGATGGGCGGCATGCAAGTGTCGGCAAGTTTCACCGGCCGCGACTTGATGCCAGTGTTTGCTGGGTTGGCTGATTATTTAGAAGAAGCCGCCGCAGACGGCCTGTCCATTCAAGCGGCGTTAGGTACCGATGCGGCAACTTTTGCCACTCAAGCCGCTTCAGCCAATGGGGTGCCGTTGTTGTTAGATAAAATGGGCGCGCAGTTGAATCGGCGAGTCCATCAAAAACTTGGGAGGTAGCCATGAGCGTTCTAGCCGATAAAAAAACGTGGTTGGCGTTTCGCAAACGCGTCAAAGCCATGCCAAAAGATTATGTGATCGTGTTTGACGCGATCCAAAATTATGTGTTCAAAGTGTCCCCTTTTGTGCCAAATGACACGAATGCCGTGTTGACGAACTTGTTGGAGCTGTTTGAAACCAGCGCCGCCAACGGCCAAGATGTGCTGGCAGTGTGCGGGGATGATGTGGGGCAGTTTGCCAACGAATTGATTTTAAGCGCCGCGTCATAAGCCAACGCTGAGACTTTTTCAGTCGCTAGGCTGAGGCGGATATCCACCCAATAGCGCAAGACTTCACAAGCATTGCTGGTTATATTAGAATCATCAATTGCTTGGAGGCATGAACATGAAAAAGATTTTGATCGGGTTGGCCACAGTCGCACTGCTGGTGGTCGGTGGGTTATTTGGCGCCAAGGTGGCTACGGCGCATAGTTGTAGCGACGTGGCGGCGGTCGTGGATTCACTCAATCCGCTGGTGTCAACGCAAACGGTGTATGTCAAAACCACCAAACCTCACCATATTGACGCTGACGGTACACCGCGCTACCAGCAAACGGCTACGGATGCGCAAGGCCACCGCCGGCCGATCGCGTTTATGGGGATGAAACGCTTCAAGTTAGATCACTACTTGGCGTTGAAAACCAAAGGCGCCTATGTGATGAGTTACCATGAAGTGGCTGCCAATGCGTTGAGTCAAGCGGCATTGGTGAAATTACAGTGAGTGGAGAAGCCAGCAATGTTGCTGGTTTTTTTGTGCCGGCAGGATTAAATTTAGTTTACCCCATTTACAAATTAGGCGAAAGCCGGTATCATCACGGTATCAACTCAGGGAGGCTTAACATGTCAGAAAAAATCGCCGTTTTGGTCGATTCCGGCTGTGATGTCCCACAAACCGTGATCGCCGAACACCGTAATTTAGCTGTTGTCGCGTTGAATGTCCGGCAAAACGGGCAAGATTATCTCGATGGGGTGGATCTTTCGCCTGATGAATTCTACGCGCATTTGACGCCGCAAAACTTGCCGCAAACCGCCAGCCCGGCGCCAACGGTGATCGCCGCGCATATGCAAGATCTGTTTGACGCTGGCTACACCAAGATCTTGGCCTTGTCGATTTCCGGGGCGTTATCGGCGACTTATCAAGGCATGCGCTTGGCGGCACAAGCGTTCAAAGCCGGCCAAGTGATGGTATTAGATACCAAAAGTGCTGGCATTGGCAGTGGGTTGTTGGCGGTTTACGCCTTGCAGCTGATCGATGCCAACCAGACTTTTCCTGATATCATCGCTGCCATTCAGCATTCGGTGCAACACAGCAGCGTGTGGTTGTATATCCCCAGCCTCACTTATTTGCAAGCTGGCGGACGCATCGGCAAAGTCGCCGGTACGCTAGGCAGCATGTTGAACATCAAGCCGCTACTTTCAGTGGATGACAATGGTGAGATCATGGCAGTGGGCAAAGTCCGCTCAGAAAAAAAGGCGGTGACCAAGCTGATCGACATCGCCTTGGCATCAGCTGGCCCGCATGCCACCATCGCTGTGGCGCATGGCGCCAACTTCAAGTTATTGCATGATGTTACGGCACAAATCGAAGACACTGGCCGCGCGGTGGCATTCACCGGATCGGTGTCACCAGCAATCGGGGTGCACACCGGCCCTGGTTTGATCGGGGTAGCGGTGCAAAATCCTTAGTGCTACACTGAAACGATACTGATGAAGGAAGTGTCGTTTGTGTCGATCGTTTATCGCAGCGCCCAATTGCAAGATCTCCCAGCCATTATGGTCATTGAAAATGCGGGTTTTACCCCAGAAGAAGCCGCCACAGAAGCTGCGATGCGCCAGCGGATCTTGGCGTATCCAGATACGTTTATCGTGGCAGTTGAAGCCGGCACGTTGCTTGGCTATATCGTTGGCCCTGCAATCGATCAGCGGTATTTAGCCGATGACTTATTTGAGCATGCGGTGGCTAACTCGGTTTCAGCGCCGTATCAAGCGGTGTTGAGTTTAGCCGTCGCGCCAAAAGCTCGCCATCGCCGACTTGGCTCGCATTTGTTGCGCGCACTAAAGCAAGTCGCTGCCGCTCAACACCGCCAAGCCATCACCTTGACGTGTTTGCAGCGCTTGGTGCCGTTTTATGAAGGCAACGGCTATGTCAATGAAGGCGTATCGGCGTCTAGCCACGCTGGGGAAGTGTGGTACAACTTGGTGTTGACGCTGTGAGCATTGGTTTGGTTATCATGGTGCGTTTGGAATAATTGTGAATCCGTTAATATCATAGCGATGTTTTGGCTGATGGCATTTGTTGACTTTCTACTTCTATTAGCTGATAATTGTAGTGTAACGAAAGTAGTATCATCAAGTCGATTGAAGGGGGATCTATCATGGCAACAATTAATCATACTCACCCAGTTGTTCATATGGATGAACAGCAATATGAGACGTTTACCCAACGTATCAATGGTAAGATTTCCCCTGCACGGCAGGCGGAACTCCGTAAATTAGGTAAAGCGATGCGAGACGTTCGCACGATCTCGTTGGATGAAATTGAGGATAACAGTCCGTGGATGAGCAAAAAGTAACATTGACACAAATTGATAAGGTTGCTAACTTTGAAAAGCTAGCAACCTCTTTTAGTTCTGGTGATGATGATATCGATGATTTTCTGCGCCGAAGCAAATCAGAGTATGCTGCGGTGACAAACACATTTGTTTTGTGGGATGGTGTATCTATCTTCGGATTTTTTACATTGCAAAATGATGCGACTGCAATTGAGAAGCGTTATCGAAAGAATCATGGTTTTAATTACAAGCAGGGCAGAAATCTCCTGATTTTAATCAGGCAGATGAATGCCCTATTTTTGACGTCGTGAGGCGTATCTGCCACCCGGCGTTGTTCGCTGATTCTCGATGTAACGTTCGACCACTTCTCTACTCATGTCGCCTAGTGTGCTCATGTAATAGCTGTGTGACCATAAGTGTCCACCCCAGAACTTTTGTGCTTTGACTTCTGGATGTTGGTCGAAAAACATTCGAGCTGAGGCGCCTTTGAATGCTTTGACAATCGTGGTTGGCGTGTACTTTGGCTTGAAGTTGATAAGCAAGTGCACGTGGTCAGGCATGACTTCCATCCGCTCAATGGTGACTTCATTAAGGCTGGCAATCCGTTCAAGGATGGCCTTCATGTCATTCACTAACTTTGGTGTTGTAAAGGCTGGATTGCGATATTTTGTGACCCAGATAAGGTGAAAATGAAAATTGTAAACATAGTTGCGTTCATGGATTGCACCGCCCAAGTTGCCCTCTTTGCTATTCATATGTACTCCTTCTAATGCTATATTGCCAACGATTACGATGATTTTTAGTGCCTTATATGATATACTCATTTTAGCACAAGTAAGGAGGTGAAACTACATGAATCGGACAATGGCTCAGTTGCCTTACCACTACGGGGTGAAGGTCCGCATTTTCCCGTCTAACGAGCAAAAACGGCTCATCAAGCTCAACAGTGACGCCAGCCGGTTTGTTTATAACGAGATGAACGGGATG
>NZ_BAAFZI010000052.1:0-14848 GCF_045862175.1 Lacticaseibacillus salsurae
GGTCTGGTAACTTGAGGCACTGATTGGCAAGTTGCCTAAAGTTGATACGATGAAGAAACTCTTGGAACAAAACGAGCCCGGCGTCATTTGAAAGTTGACCGCCGTCGGCGGTCAGAGTCACATTGGTATTGCATTGCAGGGATAAGCTGGTTAAAGTTGAGATGGTGTGAAGCCTCGCTTTCGTGATGGTTTTCGTTGACTCAACCTTAGCATATAGGCGCACCCAATGGGTGAAACACCAAAGCAGCGCAGTCCCGTGTGAATCGTGGGATTGCGCTGCTTTTTTGAAATTCTATGAATAATCCAGGATGTTAACAGGCAGCGACAAGGTTAAGAAATCGCCATATTAAAGAAGCTTTTTGCCCCGCGGCCAAGAAACCGTTATAATGGAGTCAATATGACCGAACCTGAGGAGGGCCTATTGCATGGCAAAGAAGATCCTAGTGGTTGATGATGAAAAACCCATCTCTGATATCGTGAAATTTAATTTAACTAAAGAAGGCTATGAAGTCGTTACTGCTTATGACGGTGAAGAAGCGTTAGCCAAAGTCCAAGAAGAAGATCCTGATTTGATCATTTTGGATCTGATGTTACCCAAGATCGACGGGTTGGAAGTCGCGCGGCAAGTGCGCAAAGACCGCGATACGCCGATCATTATGTTGACGGCTAAAGACTCGGAGATCGATAAAGTCTTAGGTTTGGAATTAGGCGCTGATGATTATGTCACCAAGCCGTTTTCAAACCGCGAATTAGTGGCGCGGGTGAAAGCCAATTTGCGCCGACAATCCGCTAATCAACAAGCCCAAGAACCAGATGACGAAAACAAAGACCTGACAGTTGGCGATTTGACCATTCACCCAGATGCGTACACCGTGTCCAAGCGTGGCGAAAAAATCGAATTGACCAATCGTGAGTTTGAGCTACTGCATTATTTGGCCCGTCATTTAGGGCAAGTGATGACGCGCGAGCACTTGTTGCAAACGGTTTGGGGCTATGATTACTTCGGCGATGTCCGGACGGTTGATGTGACTGTGCGGCGCTTGCGCGAGAAGATCGAAGACGCGCCATCGCATCCAGAATGGTTAGTGACGCGGCGTGGCGTGGGCTATTATTTACGTAACCCAGACGCTGAATAAGTCGCTTTGGGGCAGGACATGCGTGTCCTGCTCTTTTAGCTAGCAGTCACTGGACTGTATGTTCTCATTTTTAGGAGTTCCGATGAATAAGAAGATCCGCTTTTTCCAATCGATCCACTTTAAAATCGCGCTAGTGTTTATCCTGTTGCTGTTAGTGACAGTGGAGCTCATTGGCGCGTATTTTGTGCGGTCATTGGAACAGCAAAATGTTGAAACCTTTAAAACCAGCTTGAATGTGGACACGTATATTCAAAACAAGCTGGAAACTGATTTAATGCGCACGGATACCAGTGCTGCCAATTCCGACATCAAAACCACGATTTCTCAAGCAGAAATCGCCAATTCTGCTGAATTACAAGTCGTGGATGCCAAAGGAACCATCCGCGCCAATTCCAATATCAACGATCAATCGGATGTCGGCCAAAAATCGGCTTCTGGGAATGTGAAGTCGGTGCTGTATAACGGCCAGATCTTTGAAGGCTTTCAATATGGCAGTGCCACTGGCTCGACGTATTCTAAGATCATTCCATTGAAAAACCCCAATGCCACTGGGGATGGTAGCTCCGTGATCGGGGCGATCGTGATCTCAGCGTCGATGGATACGGTGTATTCAAATATCAATAAGATCGTGCGGATCTTTTTGATCGCCTCATTGATCGCCGGTTTATTGGCGACGATTTTAGCAATCGTGATCGCCAGGGCGATCACGCGGCCGATCGATGAAATGAAAAAACAAGCCATTCGCATGGCGCGCGGGGATTATTCTGGGCAAGTGCGCATTTATGGCCAAGATGAATTGGGCCAATTGGCCGTGGCGGTCAACAACTTGTCTGTGCGCGTTGAAGAAGCCCAAGAAGCCAGCGAAGCTGAACGGCGGCGACTGGATTCGGTGTTAGCTCACATGACTGATGGGGTGATCGCCACGGATCGGCGCGGCAATGTGATCATCATCAACGAAACCGCGTTGGATATGCTCAACACCCGCAATGAAGATGTGATCGGCTTGTCGATCCTGAAGTTATTGAATATCGTCAAAGACTATACGTTACGCGATTTGTTGGAAAATCAAGAAGAGTTGTTGTTGGACTTTTCGCAACAAAGTGACCATGACTTGATCTTGCGGGTGGACTTTTCGTTGATCCAACGCGAAACAGGTTTTATTTCAGGGCTGGTCGCGGTGTTACATGATGTCACCGAGCAGCAGAAAAATGAGCGCGAACGCCGCGAATTCGTGTCCAATGTGTCACATGAATTGCGCACGCCTTTGACGTCGATGCGCTCTTATATTGAAGCGTTGAATGATGGGGCTTGGAAGGATCCAGAAATCGCACCACAATTTTTGAAAGTCACGCAAGAAGAAACTGATCGCATGATCCGCATGATCAACGATTTATTGAGTTTGTCGCGGATGGATTCTGGTACCAGCAAAATCGAATTGGAAACCATCAATTTAAATGAGTTCTTCAACTACATTTTGGATCGGTTTGACATGATGTTCAAAACGGACAATGAAGCCGCTGGATCAGATAATAACCGCGTTCAACCCCTGCCAACCAGCCCTAAGAAGCACTATGTGATCAAACGTGAGATCACCAAGCGCGATTTATGGGTGGAAGTCGATCAAGACAAGTTCATGCAAGTGATCGACAATATCATGAACAATGCGATCAAATATTCGCCAGATGGCGGCACGATCACGGCGCGTTTGGTCGAAACGCACAATCATGTGATCTTATCGATCAGCGACCAAGGCTTAGGGATCCCGAGAAAAGATATCAGCAAAGTCTTTGATCGCTTCTATCGGGTGGATAAAGCCCGCTCCCGGCAACAAGGTGGTACCGGATTGGGCTTAGCGATTTCCAAAGAAGTTGTGGAAGCGTTAGGCGGGCGCATTTGGGTCGACTCACAAGAAGGCAAAGGCAGTACCTTCTCGATCTCTTTGCCTTATGAACCATTAGACGAAGGAGATGATTGGGATGAAGCTTAGTGGTTGGTTGTTACGCATCGGCTTGATCTTAATGATCGCCTTGAGTTTAGTATTTTCGTGGTTGATCTGGCAAAATCCTTCGCGGTTAGGCCATCAACAAGCGGCAGTCACCGTCACTAGCAAATCTGACACTGATGCCACTAAAAAAATCGGCACGGTGTTGGCGCCGACGCAAGCGTATTATCAACATGCCAACACCAAGCAGTTGCTGTTCACCCCAGATGAAGATGTGATCACCGCGTTGCATACCACGGTGAAAAACTGGCAACTCAAAACCGTCACTGCAGGCGGCAAACTGACTGCCAGCGAATATAACGCGCTGTTAGCCAGCAATGACACGTTGCAACTGGTTTACCCAGATAATGTGGCTTACCAACTGTTTAATGGGAATTGGTTTAAATCCGGCGAAAAAGTGGCTAACTTTGCCTTCAACCGCATCGTTATCAACTTAAGTGCTCATCAAGATTCGTTGGTGTTAGTCAATGACCGCACCCGCACCATTCACACGGCGACGTTGAAAAATAATTCGACACAAAAGTTGCAAGCACAAATCGACGCAGACGCGGCAACGAGTTTTGCTGTGCAGGAGTTGCGCTTAAGCAACGGACGCCAAGTGGCAGACTTTAGCGACGAAATTCAAGTGCAACCATATGTGTACTTGTTGGATCAACAATCCGCCAACCATTATGTGTCGTTATTGATCCCATCGGCGCAAACCAGTAACGTCGACGCGCGGGAATTAGGGTCTGATACCGTGTATACGGCAGGAACGGATTACCGTTTGACGTTGAATCAAGATACCCAAGTGATGCAATTTGATGATGCGTCTGCGACCAATAAGGATGCCTCGTTGGCTGGCAATTTGCAAAAGTCATACACCGCTTTGAGCAGTTTGGATCTGTTGGGGATGAATAGCATGCGCTATTATCACTACAACAAAGTCACTCGCATGGTGACGTTTCGCTCAGTGGCCCAAGGTCTGCCGATTTTTAATCCAGATTACTATGGGCGCGTGACAGTCGCTGATACGGATTCTGGTCGACAAATGTTTTTCTCCACGAACAATTTAACGGTACCGATCCCAACCGCCCAAGCCAAAGTTACGCTGCCTGCCACACAAGCGGTGATCGCGCACATCACGAATGTGGGGTATGCTGAGTCAGCCATTGAAGATATCGCGTTAGGGTATCATTGGGCCAAGCAAGATGAGAATTCACAAGTGGTGACATTAACACCGACATATTTTGTTGAGATCGGTGGGCGTTATCGCCGCTACACCAAGTGGTTGGGGCCAAGCGCTGATAAACAAGCCTCAGCATCTGCCGTCGTGGCCACGCATGAACAACAATAGGAGGTGAGCCCATGGATTTTAGACGGATCGAATGGATCTTTTTGATCGTATTTGCCGCGGTGAATATTTTCTTAGGGATCAGCTTCTATCAAAGCCAAGCCGTCGACCAAGCGGTAAGTGAATCGACTACCGGCGAGATCATTGCCGATATTCAACGCAATCAGATCAAATTGCCACGCTTGTCGACTAAGATCCCCACTGGCGGGTATTTGGCGTCACAAGGCAATACCGCTTTGTACAATAATCGCGAGCAGTTGATCGGCCAAACGTTGAGTTTTGACAACGGGACGTTGACCAGCACCTTGAATTCACCGATCGTGGTGAAAAAAACCAATGCCGTGGCCACCTTGAAAAAATGGTTGCAAGTGTCAAGTAACGTGATGTTTGGCAATCAGTACCAATATGCGGAAAGTTTATCGACGAGCAATACTTATGTTTTTTGCCAACAGATCCAAGGCCACAAGATCTATGACAAGCGCGCCCAGATCAGCTTCACGATCAATAACAACAAGCTGGTGGCTTATAAGCAAACATACATTGCCAAAATGCAAGTGCTGAAAAGTAATGTCGAGCTGACGTCAGCGCGGGACGCGGTGGTGGCGTTGTATAAAGACAACGAAATTGCCAACGGGGCCAAAGTCGAGTGGGTCGAGCTGGCGTATAATTATTTGCTAGATACCAAAGGCAGTACGGTTTATGTGCCGACTTGGTTTGTTGGTGTGCAAAATCAAGGGGCCAAAAGTGTTACGATTAAGAAGTTAAATGCGATCACCAAAACGGTGATGAAAGATCGCGCCAATGAGGAATAGAGGATTAATTCAGTGACAGAAGATTTTGGTATGCGCGTCAGTGTGTTGGCGAGCTCAAGTTCAGGTAATGCAACTTATATCGAAACGCCCCAACATCATATTTTGATCGATGCCGGCTTTTCTGGCAAAAAATTACAAGCCTTGATGCAAAGTGTTGGCCGTGACTTAAAAGATGTCGATAGTTTATTTTTAACGCATGAACATACCGATCACTCCAAAGGCGTCGGGGTGTTGACGCGGCGCTACCCCAATATCACGTTGTATGCCAATCAGTTGACGTTGGAAGCTTTGCCACAAACCATCGGCAACTTGCCTGCGGATCAGGTGAAAGTCTTTGAACCAGGCAAAACTTTGAGCTTAGGCGACATGGATATTGAATCGTTTGCGGTATCGCATGACGCCGCGCAAGCGCAATTTTATCAAGTGCATCATGATGACAAAGCATTTGCCATTGTCACCGATACCGGGTATGTGTCTGATCGCGTTGCTGGCACCATTCGCGACGCTGATGCGTATGTCATGGAGTGCAATCATGACGTGGAAATGTTGCGCATGGGGCCTTATCCTTGGCCGTTAAAGCAGCGCATTTTAAGCGATACTGGGCATTTGTCCAATGAAGATGGCGCCAATGCGATCATGGATGTGATCGGCACCCGCACCAAGCGCGTATATTTAGGACATTTGTCTCCGCACAACAACATCAAAGCGTTGGCCCACATCACTGTCGCCAACATGCTGAAGGAACAAGGTTTACCAGTAGGTCGAGATTTTGATATTTATGATACCGACCCGGCGATCGCCGATGCGATGTTCACGGTGTAAAAAGTTGACCGCAGTGCCGGCAAGCTTGCATAATTAAAGTAACCACAGGAGCGGTTTGGCCAGTTGGTCAAGCCGCTTTGTCTTTGCTTGGGTGATCCGGTTTCAGGACTTTTGCGCATAAACTTCATAAAATCATCAAATCCACTTTGTAATATTGGTAGTGTAAGCAAAACGATTCGATTGGAGGATAAGGTTATGGATAATCAATCACACAACTTTCAGGACCAACAACCTGACCAACAACCACAAAAGCCTCGCAATTCGCTGAAACAAACTGCGATCGTTGCCGTGGTTGCGGCAGTGATCGGTGGTGGTGTCGGCGGTGGCGCCGCCTACTATGGGTTGAAGAATGCCGCAGAATCAAGCTTAGGTGTCACCTCAAGCACCCAAAAAGCCGGCACGACTAAAGTGGCCAATGTGGCGGTAAAAGAATCCAATTCCAGCACCACTGCCGCGGCGAAAGTCAAAGGGGCCGTGGTATCGGTGGTCAACTTGCAAAAAGCCCAAAGCACCTCCAGCGGCTTAGATGACTGGAGTGATTATTTTGGCAGTGATGGTTTTGGGTCCGATTCTGGGTCTGATTCGACCAATGGCAACAGCAATGAGTCATCATCATCGCGTAATTCTGATTCTTCCGATCTTGAAGAATATTCAGAAGGTTCTGGGGTGATCTATCAGAAAAAAGACGGCAAAGCCTATATCGTCACCAACAACCACGTGGTGCAAGATTCTGACGCCTTAGAAGTCATTTTATCTGATGGCACCAAAGTCACCGCGAAAAAAGTCGGCACCGATGCGACGACTGACTTGGCGGTGTTGTCGATTTCTGCAGATAAAGTGACGACCGTTGCCAGCTTCGGGGATTCCAGTGTGTTACAAGCTGGGCAAACTGTTTTGGCGATCGGGTCGCCTTTAGGCTCACAATACGCCTCGTCAGTCACTCAAGGGATCGTCAGTGCGACCAGCCGGACAGTGGATGTGACTGATGAAGATACCAATCAAACCATTGGCCAAGAAACCGTCATCCAAACTGATGCGGCGATCAATTCCGGGAACTCTGGCGGGCCGTTGATCAACTTGTCTGGCCAAGTGGTCGGCATCAACTCAATGAAGTTGTCTAGTTCTGGCTCCGATTCATCAACCGCTACGATCGAAGGGATGGGCTTTGCGATCCCAAGTAACGAAGTAGTATCGATCATCAACCAGTTAGTCGAAAACGGCAAAGTCGTTCGGCCGGCTTTAGGCGTTCAGATCCGCGACTTGTCTAGTGTCACTGCCAGTCAGCAACAATCTGTGTTGAAGCTACCAACCAGTGTCACTGGTGGCGCCGTGGTGGCAGGATTCACTAGCGGTTCGGTGGCCAAGGCGGCAGGTTTAGCCAAATATGATGTGATCGTCGGCATTGGGGATGACAAAGTCACCGGCATCGCCGACTTACGCACTGCGTTATATAAGCACAGTGTCAACGATACTGTGAAGATCACGTACTATCACCAAGGCACGAAGAAAACGATGAACATTAAGCTGACTGAAACCACAGATAATTTGTCTAGTGGTGATACGTCAGACGCCAACTAAGTTTGAACCCCAGCAACGCGCGATCGCGTTGCTGGGGTTTTTTGTGGAAATCGCGGGGATAAATTTGTCAAGTGTGGATAGTGGTTGGGAATAACTACCGATGCCACCTGTGGATAAGTCTGTGGATACTGTTTATAACTAGGCTGAAAGGGTGTGGGTGAGTTTTTCCCCAAGATGTGAACAACCTGTGGATAAAGAATATTTTGTTCGGTTCGAACGTCTGTACGGCCTGATCTGGCGCGGGTTACAGCGCCTAAAAATGGAATCATTGCGAAAACGAAGGCTGTGGATAAGCATGCGGGTAAAATAATTCCCTTGATTTTTTGGTCCCAGTCATCTGGTGTCATGAAAAAAGCTCGACACCAGATTTAGGGGGCGAACATACCCTCGTGTGGATAACCGGTGGGGATGATTGGTGCATGGGTGTGCATGATTGACAAGTTGTGGGTAATTTGCTATACTTATGTTAGTAAATGAGTTGTGCACAACCGACAGGAGGCCCGTTATGAACATTACGATCAAACCAGCAGCATTGGCATATCTGAAGGATCATACGACGGAACAAGAACATTTGTTTTTGGCATTAGACGACGGTTCTAGCAAATATTCGCAACTTGGTGGCACCTGTGCCATCGGCAATAAGTTTCAAATTGTTGCCAGTCCAGTGGCTGATGCCGATTATGACATTTCGTTGAACACTGACAGTGAGTTGACGCTGACCACTGGGGATGAAGAAGAAATGTATTTAGGCCATGGGCTGGTGTTGGATTTCCAACAAGCCTCCTTGGTATTACGTGATGATTCTGGGATTTTAGATGGCGCTGTGAACTTGAGCCATCCGCAAGTGTTGACGGCTGAAATGCAAGCTAACATGGGCGACAAGATCTGCTAAAACTGCATTGTGACCAGGATTTGTGAGCGGGTATTTGACGCTCACAAATTTTTTTCAAAAAAGTTTTAGCACTCTCTTGACGAGAGTGCTAAAAGCGACTATAGTATATTATGTAAACAAGAGGTGGCAAGAACCACTGAGAAAGAAAGGAAGTCTGTTTTATGGCTAATGAAGTTGTACGTCGTAATGACTGGTTAGAGGATCCGTTCTTTGATACTTTGGGGCGTCGGTTCTTTGATGGCTTCTTACCTTCTAGCGGCAGTGAACAAAGCTTAAAGACTGACATCAATGAAACTGACGATGCTTATATCGCCAAAGTCGATATGCCAGGCATCAATAAAAACGACATCAAGTTGAACTACCAAGACAATGTGTTAAGCGTTTCAGTCACCAAGTCTGATTTCAATGACCATCAAGATAAAAACGGCAACACCTTGATGAGCGAACGCAGCTATGGCGCCATGAGCCGCAGCTTCCGGTTGCCAAATGTTGATGAAGCCAACATCAAGGCCCAATACACGGATGGCGTGTTGACGATCAACTTGCCAAAGCTGACGGATACCGCTGAAGCTAACCACCAAATCGATATTGAGTAATTCATTTCAGTCATGCTTACAAAAAGCGTCGCGACAGATCTGTCGCGGCGCTTTTTGCGTGTGCGCGCTTGGCAGGCAACTCTGTGGATATGATGAGCAGCCGGTTGAAAAAAGGGCAAATTTGCGCCAGGTTGCTCATCAGTGGTGGACATTTGTATTTCGAACAAAGAAATTTTTTTCGAGACAGTTGCAGATTTCTGTCTTCCAAATAACGAATATGAGCAAACCATGGGAAACCAGATTATTGCCGATTGCGCGGTATCAAAGGGATCGAAGCGATTTTATGAGTGGAGAAAAAAACACTTTGGTTTGATCGCTTGGCAAATTTTTCCGCTTAAATGGGGAGACTCCTATTTACTTTAATGCGTTTTTAATGTAAAGTATGACCATTAAGCCAATACGGCCATTGTTGGGTCGTGGCGGCTACCGGCGCATTACCTGTAACATGTTGTTGATCCACAAGGCAGTGCCGTCATCGTGATCGTTGGCGGCGCGTGTTTATCTTAGACAGATAGGAGTCATTTCCATGGTCAAATATGTCTTGAAGCGGATCGGGTTTTTGATTCTCACCTTGTTCTTAGTTGCTTCCATCACGTTCTTTTTGATGAAGCTGCTTCCAGGGACACCATTCAATAACCCTAAGATCCCAGCAGACCAAATCGCACAATTGAAAGCCCAATATGGGTTGGATAAGCCGGTTTGGCAGCAATACTTGGTTTATATTTTAGGCGTGGCCCATGGCGACTTTGGGACCAGTTATCAGTTCACCGGCCAAACGGTGTCTTACTTGATCTCTTCTCGTGTTGGCCCGTCCTTGCAACTTGGTGCTCAAGCCATGGTCGTCGGGACCTTATTGGGGATCTTGTTAGGTGCTGTTGCGGCGATCCGCAAAAACACTTGGGTCGATTCTGTGGCCACGATTTTTGCCATTATTGGTCGCTCGATTCCAAACTTCGTGTTTGCGGCGTTACTGCAATACTTCGTCGCTTACAAGTGGGGCTTGGCACCAGTCGCGTTATGGGAAGACGGCTTTTCCAGTTCAGTGTTACCCACGTTAGCGTTGGCGATGGCACCATTGGCCAACACCGCGCGGTTCATGCGGACTGAAATGGTCGATGTGCTCAGTTCTGATTATATCGAACTGGCCCGCTCTAAAGGTGATTCTAAGTGGCAAGTGGTGGCTCGCCACGCGCTGCGTAACTCCATGATCCCGATCGTCACGATCATCGGCCCAATGGCGGTCGACTTAATGGTTGGTTCCATGGTTGTGGAAAACATTTTTGCCATCCCTGGTATCGGCGAACAGTTCGTTAAGTCCATCACGACTAACGACTATCCGGTGATCATGGGCCTTACCGTGATGTATTGCTTCATGTTAACGGTGGTCATTTTGATCGTTGATATTTTGTACGGATTCATTGATCCACGGATCCGACTCAGTGGGGAGGCTAACTAATGGCAGATTCTAAACTCAAACTGTCGCCTGACGCGTTCAAGCCAGCCCATGTCAGTGCCGACGAAAAAGAAAAAATCGCCACTCCGGCGTTAACGTTTACGCAAGATGCGATTCGGCGTTTAAAGCAAAATAAAGCTGCGGTCATCAGTTTTTGGATCTTAGTTTTCATTTTTGCAGTGTCGATCATCACCTTGTTTGTGTCACCACACAATCCAAACACGCAAAACCTGAACTACACTTACTTGCCACCGAAATGGGGCAATTTGAACATTCCGTTTTTTAATGGGAAACAAGGCGGCGTTGATATGTACGCCCAAAACCATGTGCCCAATGGAACCTATTTCCTTTTAGGCACAGATTACCTTGGGCGTGATCTGTTGAGCCGGATCTTTGTCGGCACACGGATCTCCTTGGAAATCGCTGTGATCGCCACGTTCTTTGATTTGGTGATCGGCGTGGGCTATGGCATCATCTCCGGCTGGAAAGGCGGGATGGTTGATACCATCATGCAACGTGTGATCGAAATCATTTCTTCTGTGCCAAACTTGGTTGTCGTGATCTTGATGCTGCTGGTGTTCCGACCTGGGATGACCAGTATCATTGTCGCTATCGCCATCACCAGCTGGATCACCATGGCGCGTTTGATCCGGGCGCAAACGTTGCAACTCAAAGATCAAGAGTTCATTTTGGCGGCGCGGACTTTAGGCGAATCTAGTTGGAAGATCGCGTTGAAGCATTTGGTGCCAAACTTAAGCTCCACGATCATCATTCAAACGATGTTCACGATCCCAACTGCGATCTTCTTTGAAGCGTTCTTGTCTTACATCGGGATCGGCTTGCCTGCACCAACTGCCAGCTTAGGGACGTTGCTGAATGATGGGCAAAAAGCCTTACAAACGCAACCTTACTTGCTGGTATATCCTGCCATCGTCATCGTCGTGTTGATGTTAGCCTTCAACTTATTAGCTGATGGTTTGCGTGATGCCTTCGATCCGAAGAGCTCGCATTAAGGAGGCGTCGAAAATGGATAGAATTCTAGATGTTAAAAATTTAGCCATCGACTTCGCCACCTTTGCTGGACCGGTCCATGCGATCCGCAATGTGTCATTTCACTTAGACAAAGGTGAGACCTTAGCAATCGTTGGGGAATCTGGTTCTGGGAAGTCCGTTACCATGCGGACGGTCATGGGTTTGTTGGCCAATAACGCCAGCATCACTTCAGGCGAAGTTTTACTTGAAGGCGATGACATTCTCAAAAAAAGTGAAAAAGAAATGAACGCCATGCGTGGTAACGATGTCGCCATGATCTTCCAAGATCCTATGACGTCACTTGATCCCACCATGACCATCGGTAAACAAGTTGCTGAACCGTTATTGTTACACAACGACATTTCCAAAAAAGCGGCGATGAAAGAAGCCGTGCGCACCTTGGAACTTGTTGGGATCAACGACGCAGAAGGCCGCTTGAACGATTATCCGCATCAATTCTCTGGCGGCCAACGTCAGCGGATCGTCATTGCGATTGCCATCATCAACCATCCGAAGATCTTGATCGCTGATGAACCTACAACGGCGCTTGATGTGACCATCCAAGCCCAGATCATTCACTTGTTGAAAGACTTACAAACCAAAATCGATACGGCGATCATTTTCATCACCCATGATCTCGGGGTCGTGGCTGGGATCGCGGATCGCGTTGAAGTCATGTATGCCGGCAAGATCATTGAATACGGTGATGTGGATGAAGTGTTCTACAACCCACAGCATCCTTACACTTGGGGCTTGCTTGAAGCGATGCCGACGCTGGAAACGAAGCGTGATCGGTTGTTTGCCATTCCAGGCACGCCGCCTGATCTGTTGGATCCACCAAAAGGCGATGCATTTGCGCCACGTAATCCTTTTGTGATGCAAATCGATACGCAACAAGAGCCGCCATTCTTCAAGGTTTCAGCAACGCATTACGCGGCCACTTGGCTGTTGCATCCAGATGCACCCAAAGTGGAAGCACCAGCTGAGATTCAGCGTCGTTGGAAGATCTGGGCAGCAAAGCACCCAGCTAAGGAGGCGGACTAATGGCTGACAAGAAGAAAGTCTTGGTTCAAGTCAAAGACTTGGTCCAAACCTTTAACGCCGGACGCAAAAACGAAGTCAAAGCGATCCAAGATGTGACTTTTGATATTTACGAAGGCGAGACCCTGGGCTTAGTTGGGGAATCTGGTTCTGGTAAAACCACTACTGGGCGGGCGATCATTCGCTTGTATGACCCAACTAGTGGGGAAGTATTGTTTAGAGGCAAAGATATTGCCAAGCTGAAAAACGGCTCCAAGGAAATGTTGGAATTTCGTCGGCAAATGCAAATGATTTTCCAAGATCCTTACGCCAGCTTGAACCCACGGATGAAAGTCAAAGATATCATCGCAGAAGGTTTGGACATTCACCATTTGGTCAAGTCTGAAAAAGAACGCGATGATCGCGTCGCAGAACTACTGGAAGAAGTTGGGTTAAACGCCGATCACTCCACGCGATACCCGCATGAATTTTCTGGTGGTCAACGCCAGCGTATCGGCATTGCGCGCGCACTTGCAGTGGAGCCAAAGTTCATCATTGCGGATGAACCGATCTCTGCTTTGGATGTTTCCATCCAAGCGCAAGTGGTCAACTTGATGAAAGACATTCAAGACAAACAAGGGTTGACGTATTTGTTCATCGCCCATGATCTGTCGATGGTCAAGTATATCTCTGATCGCATCGCGGTCATGCATTATGGTCGCATCGTGGAATTGGCAAGCTCAGATGAAGTGTACAACCACCCGTTGCACCCTTACACGCAAAGCTTGTTATCGGCGATCCCAGAACCTGATCCAGATACTGAACGACTGCGCGTGCCGATCCCATATGACGCGTCGAAAGTCGAAGACGACCGCCCACGCAAAATGGTCGAAGTCTACCCAGAACATTTCGTTTTCGCTTCTGATGACGAGATCCAAGGGTACAAAGACGCTGCGGCAAAAGCCCACGGCAAAGAATAAGGTCAAAATGATTTATCCGGCAGTGACACGGTCATTGTAAAACAAGCGCCCAGCGCTGCCGGTTGCTGGGCGCGTCCCATTTGACCATGGAATGGACTAGGAGTGATCCTGGTCTATTTTTATGCTACCAGTGAAAACTTACACAGATAAGCTTGAAATGATCATGCAATTGGCCTATACTTATTGCATTGCGTAAAAACTGAATAGCCACGCTCACTCGACCAGGCGCTTAAGCGTAGTTCGAGACGACCCGTACACAGAGGTGAAAACCTGCTGTTGTGCGGGTTTTTTTATTTTTGCGTGGCATTCAAAAAGTGTCGCCAATGCTTGGAAGCAAATCGACGACACAAAAAAACGCAGCACCTTGGGAGTTATGCTGCGTTCGATGGGTGTAAATGGCTTGGGAGACATTTACTTGGATTATTGTATCACTATGTTGCTTGGGGCACAATTAACTTTGTACAAAAGATAAACGGCTCTTCGTCAAGTAGAGTTGATATATTTTTGACACCGCACCTAGACCGAAATTGGTCTAGGTGTTTTTTGTTATGCGGCGGTTGCGATGTCTTTGGTTTGGTACCAGGCCAGTTCAAGTTTGATTCGGTCAATGAAGTGACGCCAGTTTCGATAACCGTACGCCGTGTTCTTGATTTTCTTAATGCGTGAGATCATACCTTCTAAGAAGCCATTCGAATAAGGTGATTCAACCGCGTTGAGGACGGCCTTGCGATGTTTCTTCAGTGAGGCGATTGGCGTATCCATGGCGTTATCAAGTTGATGATAAGCGCGTAGATCTTTTTCGAACCCGCTTGTATCATGGTTTTGGAGCGACTTTAATAAGCCTTGGTAGGTGTCGTATGCGATCCGGAAGTGATCATCCAAGTCGAGACACTCCATGACCAAGTTATAGTCCGTTTGGTAGTAACCAACGCTGCTGTGATAACGTGGGTTGACCTTCTCCAGCTTTTCCATTGGACGCAAGAATTGTTTCCATTCTTGTTTCATGAATTTGTATTTCTTGGATCGATGATCCAAGGTCTTCATGGTTTGAACTCGAATTTGATTGTGTCATCGCGCAGTTTATACCGTTCCGATTACTCAAATAAGCGTCAAATAATTCCAGCCCCGATCTGCCGGACTACCGAAATTATTTGACGCTATTTTTATGCACGAAAATCCGGCGATTGACGAT
>NZ_BAAFZI010000053.1:0-14567 GCF_045862175.1 Lacticaseibacillus salsurae
GGTTGATCCATCTTGATTTGGACGATATCGGGTTTATCTGACATAAAAAATACCTCACCATAATTGATGAGGTCAGTGTACCGCTGGAAATTTGATTAGGGAATCCGTGCTGTTATCTCCTGCTTACATTGCATCTTCTTCTGTTCTTAGAGCAAACTTCGACGTAAAATATTCGCCTAGGTCTGATTTCAGCGCGACCAGAATCCCCCGATCAAACTCAACTTGCGACATCTCTTTGATGACCGCCACGCGCTGATAATGCAAGTAACGTAATTTTAGATACGCCGATAACTCATCGAAATCGGCATCATTTCGGGACACATTGAACTCCAGCAAGACACGGCTGACCACTTCATCATCAATCTTTACTTCAGATTTCATGGTTCTTGTCCTCCTTATCGCCATTCATCGCACTTGCCCGTAAATATGCTTGATTTTATTGATCGTCACTGCAACCCAATCCTTGCTCACACCAAGCTCCGCAACGATTTCTTCTGTTGAACGTCCAGCGACCACTAACAGGTACATCACTTCACGTTCTTTAGGACTCAATTGCACCATATGCGCTAACTCATGATTTCGAGTCGGCTTGGTTTCCAACCAAGGATAACGACCAGCTTGTTGTTGACCTGATGTCAATGATTCTTCACGCTGATACGGCCAGCCCCGATAACGATGCTGTCGAACTGCCTTGGTGAGTTCTTCCAACAACTGGTCGTTAGTTCGTACCGACTTACGTTCATTCATGCGCCGATATCGTTTGATCGCATATCGTCGCAACTCATTGGCATCACCGTCCGTCTTCAACACCCCTGCACGATGCAGTACTTGGTCAATCAACGCTTGTGCTTTCTTATCAACGTTTGCCACTAGCTTTCACTTCCTTAAATATTGATCGTAATGAGAGCACACGTGCCTTTACTAGTTCCCCCAACACCTTCACCATAATCTGTCCAATCTTGATCACCTGAGCGTTCACCACTAGACTTGAAACCCCCAGTTGCCGCGAAATCTGCGCGTGCTTCATTTCGTCATCTCTCATCAAGGTGAAAATTTGTCGTTGAAGAGCCGTCATTGAACTCAGCGCTTCGGTGATAGTTTCGCGGACTTCCAACTTGGTAATATCCGAATCAATGTCAGTTGAAGCTTCCGCATTCACTCTAGTCGCCCGCTGCAAGTCTTAACGACCGATCCACGCTGCTTTTCAATATCCAATAAATCAGTCGACCAACACGATGAGATAGACCAGTATTTACACGACAAGGGCGTCGAGGCGATAACGTATAATGCTGATACGATAACCCTGAGCCAGGCTCCTGGCAGAGCCTCAATCTATGAAGAGTTTTTTCACGCGCAACAGTATCTTGACCGTCGAAATGACGGGGCTGATCGCAGCATGTTAATATGCAAAATTGAGGCGCGAAACTATTTATTTACTAACGCCAAGAAGTTAAACTTGAGTATATCGGAAGTAGCACTGACTAAACACAATCTGACAAAGTATGGGAGGGATTTAGATGCACTTGATTGCCAACAAAGTAATTAGTTTGCAAAGGGATTCACTTGTTGATCTTGATGCCTCTCTTAATCTCAAGATTGGTCAGAAAATTCTTGTTGATGGCGTGCAACATACCCTTCTTGGAGTTGGAACTCTTCCACCAGATGCACTTGGGGCAACATATCGAATTAGCGGTATGGTTCCCAAGGGCGCACGCATCGAACGCGTCAACACAACTAGTATTTAGCACTCGCCAATTGACGGGTGTTTTCTTTTACTCAAAATCTGGCCCCAGGCATGGCGTTAAAAGGCTTATTTTTGTTGCCTGATCGCGATCGTCCCGCGTTACAAATGGCGTTAGGGCAGAAAGGGAGCAACACATGAACTATGAAGAACTCAAAGCACTTGCTCGTGAGTTCGTACTGACTTACGTTCCTTCATGCGCCGATATCGTTTGATCGCATATCAGCGAAGCTCATTGGCATTCCCGTCAGTCTTCAACACCCCTGCACGATGCAGTACTTGATCAATGAACGCTTGTGTTTTCTTATCAATGTCTGCCATTAACTTTCACTTCCTTAAATATCGATCGTAATGAGAGTAACCCCCTTGTTACTCCCGCCCCAACACCTTCACCATAATTTTCCTGATCTTGGTCACTTGGGCATTTACTGCTTGCCTGGAGATGCCAAGTTGCCGTGCGATTTGTGTTTGCTTGAGTTCCTCATCTACCATCATGATGAAGATCTGCCGTTGGAGACTTGTCATTAAGCTCAACGCTTCTGTGATCGTCTCACGAACTTCCAACTCTGTGATATCCGTGTCAGTATCCGTTGAAGCTTCCGTATTCACTCGGGTCGCCCGCCGCAGGTCTTTGACAATCGACCCGCGCTGCTTTTCAATATCCAAATAAATAAGCCGACCAACGCCCCTATTAAAGGCAACATCGGATAAGTCTTTACGCCGCTCAAAGTGGTAAATATACTGCAAGCGCGCAAAGCTCAGCCAATCGTCGTAATCCATATCCCCTTGTCTAATGTGTGCACGAGCTAAGGCTTTGTACACGATTTTCATATTCTGAGCTAGTAACTCGAATCCGTCTGTCATCCCAATTCCCCCAATCTGACTATGTTGGTCAGGATAATACAGGAAATTATGGGGTGTCATGTAAATGCTTTGAAGCCTGATAGCACGCATTGTTCAGGCAATAACTGGACGGTTTCATAAAGCCTTCAAGTCGTATGAGCCTCGTCATGATGCCATTCACGCTCAAAAGCATTTACACAAACTTATTTTTTACGGCGTTTTTCGTCTTTTTTGACTTGGGCATCGTACAACATCTGAATGAAATCTCCCGATTCTTCGCCTGAGCGGCCGAAGATCAACGTCATCACCAAATCCCGATCATGTTCGAAGAACCATTTCGACAGCGGAAACTGGGGTGTGGTTTGTGCGCGTGGGTACTGCTTCAAGTGAATGCCTTGATCAAATAAGAGCTGACCGATCAAAGTTAAAGCAAAGCGTTGCGTTGCTTCCGCTTTGCGATCCACAAATTCGTGCAACAAATCAACGCGTGCTTGCGATACTGGCAATGGTACGCCAGCTCCAATTCGTGCCGCCCAGTGTGTGGTATGACCGCGATACTTGGTAGTAAATTCAACTTGATCACCTTCGACTTGAATGTGTTGGCAAGTTGGTGTGAAGAACCACAGTCCTGCTTCATTAGTGGGATTCGGTGACCAGAAACTACGCGTGCCGCACGTCGCCACTCGTAACGGCGAAGGAAACTGTGCCAAGCTTGGTTTCACTGCGTCGGTGGCGTGCTTTAAAATTTCTTGCCAGGCTTTTACCGTTTCAATACGCGTTCCCAGCAAGTACAATTGCCAGTTACGCTCAAGTTGGTGACACAGACTTGCAGGTTTGCGCCGACTAACGAGCAAGGTTCCTGATTCAGTCACACATAACGAATGCATCCCCGCATGATCGATGCCCACCACAAACGCAATCTCTCGATCAGAGAAATCTTGGAGCTCGACGTAGGGAATATCGTCCAAAGAAATGAGTTTGTTGCCTTTCAGTAATTCCATAAGCTTGCCTCCTGATAAATAGGTTTTGATAAACTTATTTTGAATCAGAACGGCACCCAAACATAGGATCGATTTCGGCCACCTGTCGATAAATCAACGAAATTAATTTTCAGACTGTACACCGCTTACAGATTTCGTACTGAATCAAATCACGAATACTGCTTCCGGTCTTGAAATCCGTCGTTCTGCAACTTCACCCCACCAACCTTTCAATACCCTCTGAACGATTCATCAATATCCGTCTCTTATGTTTCAGAAACAAGCTCATTTGTCATGCAATTTTATTCACTTGAAGACTAGTAACCACCTCGAAATATGGTAGAATTGAATAGTTTTAACCATACTCGATACATATAACCTTAGGAGGGCTCAATGGAGGACGACGTAATCAGCCTTGGCCAAGTTTTCAACACGCTGAGGAAACATATCATCATGATCATCATCTTCGCATTCGCTGGGTTGCTGGTTTCTGCTGGGATCACCTATTTCGTGATGACACCTAAGTACCAATCCAGCGCGTTGATCTTAGTCAATCAAAAAGACAACACCAACGTGGCGGCGCAATACAACGCGGTGCAAACCGACTTGCAAATGATCAATACATATAAAGACATTATTACCGAACCGGTTATTTTGGATACAGCAGCCAAGGACTTAAACAAGTCTGGCCGCTTCTCTGGCAATGCTGGCGACTTGAAGGGTGCCTTGACGATTTCCAACAATGAAAATTCTCAAGTGGTCAACGTCACTGCTGAAGCCACTAGCCCATATGTTGCGCGCGATATCGCCAATTCAGTGACCCAAGTCTTCAAGCAAAAGATCACCAAGATCATGTCTAACGCCAAGAACGTGTCCATTATTTCTGACGCGAAGTTACAAACTAGTCCCGTTTCGCCACGCAAAGCGATCAACTTGGCGGTTGGCTTACTCGCCGGTTTGGTCATTGGCATTCTGTTGGCCTTCATTCGTGAACTCACTGACAAAACCGTCAAAGCGCCAGACTTCATCACGGAAACGCTGGGCTTGCCTTTGCTGGGCACGGTTTACAACATCGATGCTCGCGATATGAAGTTCGGTCAAACCCGCTCGGCTCACAGCAATGGTGGCCGGCGCACCCGCACTGGAGGTGAACGCTAATGTTTGGATTCGGTAAAAAACATCAAAAAGCCCTTGAAGACGTCTCCATGCATAAAGGCGTTGGCTTGATCACCGCTTATGCGCCAAAGTCGCATATCTCTGAACAATTTCGGACGTTGCGGACCAATATTCAATACTCTGATGCTGATCACCAAATCAAAACCTTGGTGTTCACCTCAAGCGGTCCTTCTGAAGGTAAGTCGACAGTTTCTGGTAATGTTGCCGTCACTTTTGCCAACCAAGGTTTGCGGACGCTCTTGGTAGACGCCGACACTCGCCGGCCAACGGTACATGCCACCTTCTCTTTGCTTAACGAACGCGGTTTGGTCAACTTGTTGACGACCAAAGAAGATCTGGATCTGGCGGATTACATCGTGCCGACCAGCATCGAGCACTTGTCGGTGTTACCAACTGGCCCAGTACCGCCGAACCCTTCTGAATTGTTGAGTTCCAAGCGCATGGAACGCTTGATCAACACGTTAGCCAAGAACTTCGACATGGTGATCTTCGATGTGCCACCGTTGGGTTCTGTGACTGATGCGCAGATCTTAGCATCCAAAGTCGACGCAACGATCTTGGTCGTGCCTTATGGGATCGCGCAAAAAGGCGCCGTGCTTGCTGGCAAAGGCATGTTGGAACAAGTGGATGCCAACATCATCGGCGTCGTGCAAAACCGCGTGCCGGAAGAAGCCAATGGTTATTACGGTTACTATGGCTACTACGGGTATTACGGCAAGAAAGACAAAGAAAATACTGCAGCGAAGTAACATGGAAGCTCGTCGAGAAATCGGCGGGCTTTTTTGATCCCGCGCAGTTGCGCTACCTAAAAAAAGACCTGCGGCTGCTGGGGAGAGCAGCCACAGATCCGTGTGAAAGGAACCCGTCCATTCAGCGGCCGTCACCCAACGGCCTAGGTGTCACTCGGACGTTTGACACCATACTTGCAGTATAGCCACTTGGAAGGCTTTTTTTGTGCAAGTTTAAGAAAGTTTGTTTGCCGTGATTGACAAAATCGCATCGGCTGCCATTTAGGTAGTGTCTGGCCGGACGACAACGTAACCTTTTTTCGAAGCGATTTTAAGGAGGAGTATCATATGGCACGTTCTGTAAAATCCACGTCCATCAACATTTTATTGACTGATGAACAAAACAAGACGAAGCGGCGCTCTTACCGCAACATCGATCCACAGATTTCTGACGACGCGGTGCTTGGGGTGGCAAACTTGGTGAATAGCTTTGAGCAACTCACCTTGCAAAAGCCGACCATTACCCGCGTTGAAGAAATCGAGCTGGCTGAATAGGAGGTAAATTCGCATGACGAACTATCTGGTTGTTTTAGTGTATAACAATGGCGCTGGCGTGAAGCAAACGTTTCGGGTGAACAACTTGAATAAATCCGTTTCTGAAGACCAAGCCTTGCAGGCACTACAACTGTTGCCTAGTTTAGGCAGCTTTGTGGATGCGGCAGGCGACGCGCTGTATGTCGACCCAGTTGAAGCTCAAGTCATTCAAACCATTTCCACCGCTTACAAGCCATAACCGCAGCGGGTGGTGGCGGCCAATGATGGCGAGGGTTTAGGGGTATGATAAGGAAGTGATCGCATGGATCAACTGATCACCAGTATGCTCGATCAAGCCATTGGCGGCTTGATTGCCGTCATTCTACTGACGAAAATCGATAAGCGACTGGAAACCATGACGCAATCGATGACCCAACTCACTGACTCGATCAAGGAGGCGCTTGCGTATGTCGACACCGTTAGTCGCTGATGTGTCCAGCTGGAATCCAGACACGCAAAGCTTTTTCAATTCATTGGCCAAACTCGGCGTCAAAGCCGTGATTGTCAAGCTGACAGAAGGTACCAATTACACCAACCCCAAGGCCAAAGCGCAGATCCGCGCGGCGTGGAACGCTGGCATGCATGCGCATGGCTACCACTTTGCCCGCTACAAAACTGCTGCCCAAGCAAAAGCCGAAGCGCAGTACTTTGTCAAAGTCGCCAAGGCAGTTGGGTTGAATGGCACGTCGGTGTTAGCTGATGACGTGGAAGCGGCGGACTTGCCGAAAAGCCTGCTGACAGACTTGACCAACACGTTTTTAAGCACCGTTAAAGCCGCGGGGTTTGGTAAGGTGGACTTTTACACCTCGGCTAGCTGGGTCAAGGCCGGTTATTTGAAGCCTGCCAGCTTGATCGCCAAGAACATGTGGATCGCCAGTTGGGGTGTGTCGCAACCTGGCATCAACAACGTCGGCACTTGGCAATTCACCAACAATTATCAAGGCTTGAAAGTCGACATGAGCTACGACTTTCATGGGCTTTATACCAAGATCTAAAATCAGCCGCGACCCGAAAATTGGGTCGCGGCTGTTTTGTTGTGTGGAGGCGAAAATTAATATGAAGCACTGAGAACGCGATCGAAGAAACGATTCAAGCGTGCTCGCCAAGAATTGTGTTTTTTCAGGTACGCTTGTTCACGCTCGGCGCGAGATCGCGCCAGCTCCTCATCAGTGGGAATATGGTCCAATGGTGGTGCGCCGATCAACGCTCGGTCATGGTTGAGAACCGCCAACGTGTAGGCATAACGTTCGGCTTGAGTCATCGCAACATACTCTTGGAAATCTGGCCAAACCGTTTCAAAAGTCTCGTTGGATTCATTTGGCATGATCATGGGACCGAGCTCCTTTCAATTTTACGATCAACTGTCCAACATAAGCTAATGATGATGTTTCCAAAGTCTGCTCTATGATCCGTTGATATTTCTTACTTGCTAACAAGCGTGACAACTCAGAGGTAATTGCTGAAAGCACGTCTGCTTTTTCGAGATACCCATTTTGTGCAATCAACCAGGCGATCTTATCAATTAAATGCAGGATCTTAGCTAGACCCAAACGACTAGCGGTGGTTAGCTCGAATTCGGTCTGATCTTCCAGATCGGGATGCGTCGTCATGATCTGATCAAACGCCAGCATAAATTTGATGACAAGTTTCCGTACTTGTTGGTTGTAGAAATCAATTACCTTGTCCGAATTATCGATTCGGCGCATATGACTATCTTGCCAGCGAATCGTCTCACTTCGAAACGCAGTGAACAATGCCAGCGTCGTACCAGAAATCGCGATACCTACCAGCTGTGAAAAACTTTGTTGTTGCTCCCGTCCAAAGTACCAAGCACCAACAAATCCCAACGTTACCGCTAGTAAAACGATCAGCGTCCAATCCTCGATACCCCATTTTCTCATGTTTTGCCCGCCAATACTGGGATACTTGGCAGGAATAATATTATTTCCCCTTCCCTTTATAAATTTGCAATCGAAGGCAGAACCATTTTTTTCAATTTTATGATAGTAAAAAAGCCGCCAGATCAGCGACTTGACTCAAGTTTTTGGATGGCAGGCTTAGGCACGTCAGCTTTGGGCACGGACTGCCAGGAGGTGACGCCTTTTTTGGTGTTGTAGGTGACTTTCAAATACGCTCCGATGCGTAGTGGGCGCGCTTTGTTAGCGTTGAATACTAGGCTTTGGGCTTGGCCTTGGTCGTCATAGCCAGGTTGGTCGTAGCGATAGTCGATATACACGTTGCCAGCGTCATCTTGCGGCGCGATCTTCGTGCCGATGGTGGTGACTTTGGTGTAGTACGACACCCCGCCGTAATAGGTGATCTCATACAGCTTCAAGCCGCCAAAAACCAGCACCACCAGTAAGACGAACCCAATCAAAAACTTTCTCATCTACTTTCACCTCACCATTATTATCGCAGGTCTTAGCCGGCCATGCGCGAACGGTTTTGTAAGGTGCTTAGCCTTCTTTCCCCCATAAGATCGCCCAAGCCCGGCGGAAACGGTTCAAGCGTGGGTGTTTCGGCTGAATCGTGGCTTGAAATTGCGCTTCGGCTTCTTCCGGCGTCAAGATCTTGTCGACTGGTGCCAATCCTTCTGCTTCAAGCGCGGCATTCATTTGGGCCAGCAACATCGTTCCTTGTTGCTCTACAGGAGCGCTGATCAAATCGATCACGTCCGGATACTGTGGAAAGTGGGCCTTAAAGAACGCCACAAATTCACGTTGTTCATTGCTCATGTTCTTGAACCTCCCGTAATTTCGCGATTAAATAGTCTACATTTCTCAAAGACGAGGAGCGCTGCATGCTTTGGACCATAGGAAAATACACTGGTGACAACAAGAAGCGAGATAGCTCAGAATAAATCGTCATGATGACTTCTTCTCGCTGTAAATACCCACTTTGTCGCATCAGCCATGCCAATTGATCGATGCGGTGCAAAATCGTTGCCATTCGCAACTGAAACGCAACAGTCACTTCCGCATTAAATGACAGTTGACTTTGCTGCGGATCAGCTTTTTGAGCTTCTGACAAGGTATTTAAGAACTTTTCAAAGTCGCGCATGAATGAGATCACTAAGTCGCGGACATTTTCATTGTAAAATGTAATCGTCTTGGCGGTGTTGTCGACGCGGCGCATGTGCGAATCCTGCCAGCGGATCGTTTCGCTGCGGATCATCGACACCACGCCCATCACGCCGCCGGAAATGCCGATGCCGATCAACTGCGCCAACCCACCGATCGTATAATGCCCGAAGATCCACGTGCCCAGCCCACCTAATGCCACAGCGACAATGAGCCACAATGCCCACTTAGATGCTTTCCATTGTTCCATATTTTTTCCCCCGATGCCACTGATCGTCGCAGAAATAATATTTTCCCCCACACTTAATAAATACGCGAAAACGGCTGGAAATATCTTGTCGTTGAAAAATTTTTCAACGTCCACTAAAAAACCGCTGACTTTGTGAAAATCAACGGTTTTCCTATGTTTGATGACTTTTATGGTAAGGTATCGCCTTTGGTGTAAACGACACAATCAAAAGTTTGATCCGTGCCGCCATTGGGCAATTTGGCATTGGCGTATTCCCAAAAACTGCCAATATCCGGACGCTTTGCGCCCATCACATATCGCGGCACGTTTGGCGCTACGGTTTTGATGGTGGCTAAGGTTTGTGGGGTGCCCATCACGATCACGCCTTGTTGATAATGCGCTTGTAGCAAGTTGATCAATGTTGTGAGCTTTGCGGCAACTGTTGCGACTTTCGGCGGGTCGCTGGCATAATTGCCGTAATAGGTCACATAAATGCCGATCGGCAACTCGCCTGGATCCCACACATGTTTAATGAAGTTTTCCGCTTGAGCTTGCGGGGTGGAATCAAAGCTAAAGTAGTGATACGCCCCGACTTTCAAGCTGCCGGCGCGCGACACGTTGGTGGCAAAATCGTCATCCACAAAGCTGGCACCTTGCGTGGCTTTGAGATACACGAAGCTGACCCCACCAGCTTTCAGGGCTTCTGGGTCGATCACCCCGTCAGCTTGGCTCATGCGCACGCCAAGCAGCGGGTATTTGGCCACACTAGGCCGCGGATTTTTGTGAAGCCACCACCAAGTCCCGCCGATCGCGGCGATCAAGGCGACCACCAAGGCGACTGTGATCAGAATTTTGCGGCGGCGATCATATGTATCTGCATAAATTGGGCGTTTGGCACGCATGCTGTCACCTCCTTGCATGCCTGATATTATACCGCATCAGCTTGGGTCGAGGCCACCAGGTGTCAGTTTTGTCACATGGATCAAAATAGGACTTTGGGCTGATGTTCACATGCGTTTTGAAGCTAGAATTGCTATATCAATTGAATTACCGTAAGATGAAAGCGGAAGCAAAAGGAGTGGGAGTATGTTAGATGACCGTTTGATCAAAACCGTCTTTACCTTGCCGACGCAAGATTCTGGCGAGATTCAATTGTATGGGATCTTCTACCACTACCGCGTTGTCGGCGTCGCCAAGCCTGGCGATCAAGTGGTGGTTGTGGCTGCGGATCGGTCCGGCTTATCGGTGCGCAAATTGGGGTCAGAGCTAGATTTTTAAGGAGGAGTCACTATGATTTTATCGATCGTATTCGGCGTTATCGCCGTGATAGTTATTTTGATCATTGCGGTGGTGTTATTCACGAGCGTCGCGATCATCCATACTGGGGAAGTTGGCATCGTGGAACGGTTAGGGAAATATGTCCAAACCTTGCAACCAGGGTTTCATGTGGTACCGCCGATCATTTATCGCATCACGGAAATCGTCAACATGAAGCAGATTCCGCTGAAAGTCGACGAACAAGAAGTCATCACCAAAGATAACGTGGTGGTGCGTATTTCCGAAACTTTGAAGTATCACATCACCGACGTCAACGCTTATGTTTACCAAAACAAAGATTCTGTCTTGTCCATGGTCCAAGATACTCGCGCGAACTTGCGGGGTATCATCGGGAACATGGACTTAAACGATGTGTTGAATGGCACTGAAACCATCAACCAAACCTTATTCACCCAAATCGCTGAAACCACTGCCGGTTATGGGTTGAACGTCGACCGCGTGAACATCGACTCGATCAAAGTCGACACCACCATTCAAGATTCCATGAACAAACTGCTGCGCGCCAGCCGTGAAAAAGAAGCCAATATTATGGAAGCGGAAGGTCACAAACAAGCGGCCATCGCCAAAGCCGAAGGGGAAAAGCAAGCCGCGATCCTTGAAGCCGAAGCCAACCGTCAAACCCAGATCTTACAAGCCCAAGGTCACGCTGAATCTCAACGCTTGATCGCCGACGCGGTGAAAGATCAAATCAACTCCATCAATGAAGGCTTGGCCAACAACGGCGACATGTACTTAAAGTACAAAAACGTTGAAGCCTTAGAATCCTTAGCCAAAGGTGAAGCTAATACTGTGGTGTTGCCTTCCACTGCCATTGATTCACTAGGCCAGATCCCAGCTGTTGGGCAAGTGCTTGCCGCCACCACGAAACAACAAAAACAACAAAATTAATTGAATTGGTCCCGTCGCCTGAGTAGGTGGCGGGATTTTTTTGTGCGCACATCTTGGGCAAATTAAAAACTGCAGCGAGATTTGGCTGCAGTTCTTGATTACCCTGAGGAATTTAGTTCAAAGCTTCTGGCTGAATATCTGTGGTTAAATTCCAGTTCAACGTGCTTGAATACGTGCCAGCCACGATTTGATCATCAGATTTATATTCTGACGTCACGCGGGTGTGCGCTTCCCGATCATAGTTGACTGGTTCATCGGTTTTATTCTTGCCACCGGTGGCTATTTCAATTGGCGTCGCCCCCACTCGAATTGCGTTTGAATGGTCTCTTCCTAAAATCAAGTCAACCACAAACGGCAACGTATTTGTGCCATCTGAAAATGGCGTTGCTGATACGAACAAATGCCAACGAGCAACATTTGGATCATAATCAAACAATTCACGAGTATCCGATACCGTTAGTTGGTTGTTGGCATCACCATCCACGTTGTCTTTAACCACATGATTATAGATCTCAGAAAACGAGTACTGCGTGTGCCAATCTTCCGGAACATGCGTCAACTCTAGAGCACCGCCACCGCGGATCACACTGAAAGCGGCGTAGTTGGTGGTAAAGTTTTTCACGCCAACATTTGGAATGTTCGCAGTCAATTCCAGCGTTAATGCCAAGGGCGTCCCCGCTTCAGATGCTCTTACTGCACGTTTCATCAGCGTGCTTTGTTTATTGACGACCAGTTGTGTTGTGTCTGAATTCAGTGCAGTTGGTGAGCCGCTCGCACTCACACCCTCTTCACTGATAATCGTACCAGAGCCAACCACGGTGATTACGCCGCTGTTGCTTTGCGTCTCGTACCGCTTCCACTGATATTGCCAAGTAGTACCATCTGGAAATTGTGAAGCAAATTTTTCCAATTCAGGCAGTTGATGGACGATTTGATTACCCGTTAAGCTTGCCAGAGATGCATTGATTGCTGGCAACTGAAGGACATTTACCGGCGCAGAAGCATTCTGATCTCTGCTAGTAGCTCCAATAGCCGCGGATAATGAGTCGACACCAGACTGGAACTCGATTGGTTCCGGACGAGTTACGTTGAAGGAAGTTTGTCTGCCTGTACCACTGTTCAAGGAAATCAGGTTCGCATGATCACCTTGAACCTGCCAGTTAACAGCATCGATCGAATCGTCGGGGGTTACGGTTGCAGTCGCTGGATATGAGAAGTTTTCGGATGGTAGTACGTGGCGGTGCACCAGTACACTGATATCTGTGGTGATCGGCAAAACGTTAATGGTTGTGACTTCCGTAGCAGTATTCCACCTACTATTCGATGAAAATTGGATATAGTAAGTGCCCGGAGTATCCGGGATGAAATCGAACTCGCCACCAATCTCGTATACACCGATGCTGTATTCACGTTGTTGAGTCAGTCTTTGGCGCCAAAGTGTGGCGTTTTCTCCATCTGGTTGCAGTCTCCAGATTGTCAATGTTGTCGTAATTGATTCGCTATAGTTATTCAAGAAACGACGTGCGTGTAGCCACGGCAAGCTGAGAGTATCGCCGTTGTTCATGGTTAATATTTGTCCAGAGGGTGTTGAAGACATATAGCCATTGGTTCCACCCCACCCTGGATCCCCGACTGAAGTTGCGGTTACTGCCGAAGGATTAAAGGTTGGCGCTGCCGAAACTGGATCAGGTGAACGAAACACCGCAATCAGTCCAAACATCAACAAGACGATCCAAGCGTAATGTTTTCTAATCACGACGTTCACCTTCTCTCAAATACTTATACCCAACAAGGACCCCCAACATAAAGCCCATCAGCGCAAACCCAAGCCACATCAGCCATGGGCCTGGACTACCTAACCCTGGCAACCACCCTGACCACCAGTTGTTGGTATCAGGTAATGCGGTGTGTTCAGATTCTGGTTTAGTGGTATCGACTGGTCCATCGATATCGGTGCCGCCATCGACATCGACTTCACTGGAATCACCAACAACTTGAATTTTGATCGTAAGCAGGAGATAACAGCACGGATTTCCTAATCCGTTTCCCCGCAGTACACTAGCCTCATCAATTATGGTGAGGTATTTTTTATGGCAGATAAACCCGATATCGTCCAGATCAAGATCGATCAACCCAACACCCCTGCTCGCTCAGCGGCAGTGGCGTCTAAGGCGCTTCAAATCAAGTTGGCCGACAATGAGTCAGTCATCGTATACAACCACATCCAAGGCTACATTTTGGACGCGTTGATGAAGGCGGTGTTTGATCGTGCTCATTGATATGCGCCAGCTTCGTGGCATTTATTTGGTTTGTGGCAAAACTGATTTGCGGCGCGGCATTGATGGCCTCGCCGATGTCGTGAAAGAGCAATTTGAGCTGAATCCATACAACCACGCCTTATATCTTTTTTGCGGCACCCGTAAAGATCGGTTCAAGGCCCTTTACTGGGACGGCGACGGCTTTGTGCTTTTGTATAAGCGCATCGAAGATGGTCGGATTCAGTGGCCAACAACCCAAGATGAAGTCAGAAAGCTACATGCCAAGCAACTGACCCGGCTACTTTCAGGCTGGTCTTTAGACGCGAGTGTCCGGCCATTTTGTCCAAGTAAAAAAAGAGGTGAAAAGCGCTAGGCAATAAGGTTTTTAAGTGGTACACTCACACCATCAAATACGGATGGTGGCAGTGCGATGCCAAACGACACAACTGAGCTAAGCAAACTACGTGACCAAGTTAAAGCATTACAGGAACAAAACGCCGATCTTTTGGAGAAGCTTACCCAACTTCAACGTTATGTGTATGGTAATCGTTCAGAAGAGATCCACTCTGAACAAGGTACCTTCTTGAATGAGGATGCCAGTGTTTTCTTCGTCCCAGAGCACACTGGGGATCAAAGCGACCAGAGCGCAACCGCAGCTCAAGTACAAGAACCGAAGAAAAGCAAAGCCACACGTAAACAAACACTGAGCAAG
>NZ_BAAFZI010000054.1:0-13334 GCF_045862175.1 Lacticaseibacillus salsurae
TGAGCGCGCTCGAGCTCAGCGACGAGCTGCCAAGGTAGTCGTAGCCAGCTAACTCAACTCATCAAAGATAACAGTTCATCTCACGGTGTCGTGCCATGGGGTGGCTAACTTGTTCTTGCAATTTGCGAAATAAAAAAATCCTACCAACTGGCAGGATTTTTTGTTTACTTCTTTTCTTCTGGCTTTGGCGGAATAACCGCTTTGCCACCTTTTAAAATGTGCTTGTAGTTGACAACGGTTTTGCCTTTGAGGTCTTCGACCATCATTGCATCAGCATCGTCAAAGCTGTCGATGGTCAACATTGCAGAGTTGACGTACAACTTTTGCACAGTACCTTTGAAGCTCAGTGGAACATTAGCGCTTTTGCGCACGGTGACCAAATCACCCACGGCGATTTCTTCTGCCATAACTGTGTTTCCCCCTAAAATGATTTAGTCTATTATAACACACTTAGCCCACCGCTTCGTCGACAGCCATATCGATCGCCGCCGGAACCATTTGGTTAAGGCTGATCACGATGCGAAACAGCAGTTCACGTGCGGTTTCTAAATCGCGGGCATCAAAGTGATGGATCTCGACGATGGCAGAGTGCTCATAAAGTTTGGTGATCTGTCCGGTAAAATCATACAGCATATTGCCATTGGCGCAACAACGCACCAACATTCCTGGTGTGAATTCAGTCATAATGATGTCCTCCTAATGGTTTATATTAATTGTAACCATTTGCAGGCACCACTTGCCAATTTGACGCTTGTGAATTTTTACGCGCGAACTTGGCCATCACCTAAAATTTGATATTTGATCGTGGTCAACTGATCCAACCCCATGGGACCGCGGGCGTGCAGCTTTTGCGTTGAGATCCCGATCTCGGCGCCAAAGCCGAATTCATAGCCATCTGTGAAACGCGTTGAGGCATTGACATACACACACGCCGCATCGATTTGCCGCAAAAATTGTTGGCTAGCCGCATAATTAGCCGTGATGATTGCTTCTGAATGTTTGGTATTATGCGCATTGATGTGTTGGATGGCTTCAGTTTCCGAATCCACCACCTTGACCGCCATGATCAAGTCATTGTATTCGGTATCCCAATCTGCGTCAGTGGCTGGGATCATGTCGGGCACGATGGCGCACGCACGTTCATCCCCGCGCAATTGCACCCCATGCGCTTGCAAGGCTTTAGCAATACTTGGCAAAAAGGCTTGCGCCACATCTCGATGGATCAACAATTTTTCCGCCGCGTTGCAAACACTAGGCCGTTGGACCTTGGCATTGACCGTAATGTCGATGGCCATTTGCAGATCAGCTGCAGCATCGACATAAATGTGACAATTCCCCGCCCCAGTTTCGATCACTGGCACTGTGGCTTGTTTGACCACGGCTTGGATCAAGCCGGCACCGCCTCGGGGAATCAACACGTCAATGTATTGATTCAAATGCATCATTTGATTGGCGATTTCGTGACTAGGATCTTCAACCAATTGCACCGCCAAAGCTGGCAGGTCCACAGACGCCAACGCCGCTTGCAATACTTTGACCACTGCCAGATTCGACCGCAATGCTTCTTTACCACCACGCAAGATCACTGCATTGCCGGATTTTAACGTCAACCCGGCGGCATCTGCGGTCACATTTGGCCGCGCTTCATAAATGATCCCAACCACGCCAAGCGGCACGCGCTGTTGAATGATCAACAACCCGGCTTCATTGCGCCAAGCTTTATCTGCTTTGGCGGTGGGATCAGCCAACGTCGCCAATTGGCGCAAACCATTCGCCATATCGGCAATGCGCGCCTCAGTTAAGGTCAAGCGATCTAAAAACTTGCTGGCTTTAGCCGCTTCAACATCTTGCGCATTCGCTGCTAAAATTTCTGGCGTATGGGCGATCAATGCATCGGCCATCGCGATCAAGCCGCGATTTTTGGCCGCATTATCCAATTGCGCCAAAACGCTTGCGGCTTGTTGCGCTTGTTGTCCTAAAGTGATCAAATCAGCTGCTTGCATGACTTTTTCCTCCTTATGCTTGAACGGTTGTATGTTTGCCAAACCAAGTGCCAACGTCTTCTCCTGCCAATACGCGCAAGATCACGCGTGGATCTGCCCCACTACATAACACCATCGCCTTGCCAGCTTGCATCATGGTTTGCGCCGCTTTGAGCTTAGTGACCATGCCGCCGGTGCCAAAGCGCGTGGAGCTGCCACCAGCTGCTTGTAAAATGTCTTGGCTCAAATGCGTCACTGCTTCTAGCTTGCGCGCATTTTGATACTTGTGAGGATCTGCGTCATACAAACCGTCGATGTCTGACAACACCAACAACAGATCAGCGCCGATGCGGCTGGCCACCAACGCAGACAATTGATCATTATCACCAAAAGTCGTGCGGTGATCCATTTCGTCGACAGCCACCGTATCATTTTCGTTAATGATCGGCACGATCGATTGTTGCAACAAAGTCTCCAATGTATCCAATACATGCTGACGACTGATCGGATAATCAAACGTGTCATGCGTCAACAGCATTTGGCCAACTTGGGTGTCATAATCAGAAAAGCGTTGGATATACAGCCGCAACAACTCGCCTTGCCCCACGGCAGCGATGGCTTGTTGTTCGGCGATGGCAGCCGGACGCTGGGTGAGGTGCAATTTGTCCAACCCGACCCCAATGGCCCCACTGGATACCAACACCACTTCGTAATCTTGATTATTCAACGCTGCCAAGGTGTAGGCTAAGCGGTCGATGGTTTGCAAGTTGACCTTGCCATTTTTGTGGATCAAACTACTGGTGCCGATTTTCACCACGATGCGGTGACAATGCTGCAGACTGCGAATCATATGTTCCTCCTGAGCCAAAAAGCGTGCCTTCGATCGAGGCACCCAGATCTGGGCGGTACCATCCTCGTTCGAAGCCACGCTTCACACTTTTACAAACTGATTATTCAAATTCATTGATCGGCGGCTTGGATTCGGGCACGTTGTTGCACTTTCAGCAGTTGTGCATCTTTCTGTGAGTCCCTACTATGACCACTTAAGGGCATCATACCCGCGCTACTTACAAAAGTCAAGCGCCATATGCGAGCTTGATCACGTGTTCGGCGATGGTGTTGATCCGCGAAAAATCTAGCGTCGCCTGATCGTGACCATGCGTCATGATCACCAAAATAAACCGCGCCCCATTTGGCAAGGTGACGATCGCCGCGTCATTGTTGACGTCATTTAAAAAGCCGACTTTATCTTGGACGGTGCCCCCAGTGCCTGCTGCTTGCGGAATTCCTGAGCGGTAAACTTGTTGCGCCATGTCAGTGAGCAACCAGTTTCTCAAATTGGCAGTTTGAAACGCACCAGTGCCTGCTTGCAGTTGCGTCAGCAGCGAAGCCAAGGTATTGCTGGAGGTTTGGGCGGCTTGATCGGCGCTGAAAACAGTATTCCAGCCTTGGCTTTGTAAATAACGATCAATCGTGGCATCCCCGTATTGGGCCAGCACACTTTCGGAAAAATCATTGGCTGAATTCACCACCATTTGATCAAAACCTGACTGCGCCGTCGTCGTCCAGTCATACCCATGACTGAACAAATACGCCGCAATAAACAACTTATAAGTGCTGGCTGCAGTTTCTAACGTGTCCCCGTTGACGGCAGCCGTCAAACTGCCTGAGTTATATACCGCATTTTTGGCCGCAGCCGACCCAGCTTGCGGCGTCAGATTTTTAAACGTAACGCTGACGGTGTGATCTGACCCAACTTGAGTCAAGTAAGCTTGGACTTTGGCTTGGATCGCTGCGCGTTTGGCATTGGTTGTGGTGTCTGCGCTTGAACTGGTGGCGACACTGCTCGTTGATGCCTTCGCGTCAGTGATTTGCCGATCACGGCCACTGACGACTTGTTGAACGCCAAAAGCGCCGCTGATCACTGCCAAGAAAGCCAGGCCTAACGCCAGCGTGCGCACAATCACATGTTTCATCTCGATTTCCTGCTTTCACATTGAACTGATGTATTGAGTTTACAAGAGTCAATGTGTCAATTCGCGGCTAAAGTGTGAATGAATTGTGATGAAAGCGCGATCAATCTCAGTCATGCCCGTTGCATGCAGTAGTACTTTTTCCTGTCAAAGGAAATGCGTAAGTAGCAAAAACAAGGTAGCCAGCGCATCAGCGCCCCTTGTCCACAAACGTTGCACGTTCTTGTTTACCTTACAACGCTAGGAAGCGTTGACGATGACACAAGCATTATTCTCCCGCACTTGGATCAAACTTGACCTTGCATGAGCTTCAAAATGCACAAGCAGATCTGGCCACATTGCAGGCAAAAAAGTTTTAGATAACGCTTGCATTTTTGCTAAAGGTGTGTTATCTTGACATTCCAATTAAAAGTCCGTTGAACCCTTTTAATTGGCAAATCACAAAAAGGTTCTATGTTCAAAGCAAGTCGGCAGGCGTAAGGTACACGTCTGAGGCTTGTGGCACCAAAGCCATCGTGGGGCCGTAGCGCGATGGTATGATTTCCGTGGGCCTTAAGGGCGGTGGCGTGCCGAAGAAAATTGTCACCCGTAACTCCGGCAAAAAGTGAGTCACGATCAGCTGATCGCATCGATATTGGTATACTTGTCACAGTTGTTGAATCAATCGACCTAGCGCAGGCTCCGATCCATTCATCCTTCTTCAAGCTATCAACTCCCTGCAATCAGCGCGTGCAAAACCCGGTCTCCACCTGCGCCACCGTTTTACCCACAGTGATTTTGTGCTGTGGCCGTATGAGAGCCCACGGGCTTAACAACGGCTGAGATACCTGGCTCAGCTCTTACAGACGATAACAAACGCCCAACCAAGGGCATAATGGGCACATTTTCAGCTTTGGGGCTGGAGATGTGCCTTTTTTGAGGCTTCAAACGAGCGTTAATCGACGCTCTGTGCTAATCTCAAAATTGGAGGTGAAGCCATTGAAATTTCACGAATTCTTGAAGCTGCCTTTTTCAGATACAATTTTAGCAAATTTTTTGCATGTCTCATTGCCTACCATTGGTAAGTTACGACGCGATGAGCCCTTGAGTCGGGCGACTTTGAAAAATATCGGTCGCCGTCTACAACTTGGCGATACTGAAATTGTGACTGAACTGGAACGTCTCAAAACGCAAAAGCGCGAACCGCCCATCACTTTAGACGTCAATAACCTAACGATAACTCATCAAATTCATCCGCGTCCTTTAGCAGCCAAAAGTGGCGTATATGCACTAAGTTGCGTATTCATCAACCCTCACGAACTGATTGTGACAATCGTCCAAGACACAACTCGACTTGAAAAACGGATGAATCATGCACTTTATCAAGACCAGTGGCAACGTTTATCCCCATGCCCGCTTGACACCTTGACCCCTTCACAATTACAAGATCTGATGCGCTCGGTTTTCCACAAGCAAAAAGCCCGTCAAGTCGTAGTGGATCGCAAATATTTTGATCACGCCTTCTTGCCTTTTTTAGCCACGATCTTGCCGCTGTTGAAAACAACACCCGCTGAGCAACCGCTTGATTTTTATTTCGATCATCAATTATTGCCAAGAGCCATTTCACCAATGGTAATGATCGACCAGCAAAACATGTTGCGCGAGTTCGCGCAGCTCAATGATCTCAGCCAAGTGCAACTGCACACGATCGATGTAGAACAAAACCTTGCCGTTCAAGCTGCCCGTTTGGTTGCCTTGGCCACCAAAAAGCTACCTGCTGACCAACTAGCCATCAGTCATATCCGGTTACAAACAATCAACCAGGCCCAACAAGCGACGATGATGCGCGAATTTTTACGCTTTGAAAAACGCGCCCATTAAAAAATCCCGACTGGTCAGTCGGGATGGGGCAAAATGAACCGGGGGGAACGCTTTGCCAGTGAATGAGCAGAAATAAGGAAAGTGCTTCACTCACCAGGTCCATTATACAAGTTCATTCGCAGATTTGCACCATTAAAATGAATTCGCTGCCAATGCTGTTAACATCGTCTTTAAGTAGGCAATAAATTGCTGATAATCAGCCAACGTCACATTCTCATTAGGCCCATGTGCCGCAGAGTTGGCATTGCTGATCCCAACTGAAATGATTGGCGCGTGATTGATTGCAAAGAAGTATGGCATTGGACCAGAACCAGCAGAATTTAATACCACACTGACGCCGTCTGGATATTCTTCCCGCGCTGCCTTCAACGCCGCTTGAACAAGCGGATGGTCAGGATCAGTCCGAAACGCCGGTTCGCCTAACAAGCCGGTGATTTCAATATCAGCAAAGCCATTGGCATCTAGCGCTTGTCTCACGAGTTCAATGGTATGTGCCACAGTTTGGCCAGGGACGATGCGAAAATCAAGCTTAGCAATGGCCACATGTGGCAGGATCATTTTGCCAGTGCCTGGGCCTTCATAACCACTGGACAAGCCATTGATGGTAAAACTTGGTGCCGCTACCAAAGCCGCTGCTGGCTCAGATGTGGTTGCTGGCCGTGTTAGCCCAGCATTTTTGGCATACGCGGCGTAATCAAATTCAGAATCTGCAACAATTTGTTGTTGCGTCGGCGTCAGCGCAATGATGTCGTCATAAAAACCTGGAATCGTGATCTCACCATCACGATTTTTTAGTGTCGCCAAAGCTTGCACCAAATGCCAAGCTGGGTTTTCTGTGATCGCGCCTAAGCTGGAATGCAGATCATGATCAGCGTTGCGAGCAACCAATTGAAACGCGACGCCACCTTTGACCCCCAGTGAGAACTTCAGCTGACCCTTTTCATCTTTGCCGCCAGACTCCCACAGACAAAAATCAGCTTTCAATAAATCGGCATACTGCTTGAGCAAGACTTCCAAGTTGGGACTGCCTTGTTCTTCTGCCCCTTCAACTAAAAACTTCACGTTCACAGGCAACTTGCCGGCAGTGCGTAGATCTTCGATTGCCGCCAACCGCGCAGCAAGTTCCCCTTTATCATCATTAATACCGCGGGCGAACAACTTGCCATCCCGCTCAGTCAGCGTAAATGGGTCGCTGTCCCATAATTCAAGGGGCTCAGCAGGTTGCACATCATAATGGTTGTAAAACAACACAGTGACATCAGTTGGCAATTGTGCTGGAATTTCAGCATACACCGCGGGGTTGGTCACATCGGTGGTGAGAATCTGGACATTTTGGGCGCCAATTTGATTAAAGTGATCGCGTAAGAATTCGGCAGTCGCTTGAATTTGATTGTGTTCATGTAGTGAAACGGATTGAAACGCGAGATATTGTTTAAGAAATTCAGCTTGTGGAAACATAGGCGACCTCCTTTTTGGTTACTTCTTATAAAAAGCGTTTTTGTAATAGGTATCGGCAAACAACGTGTAGTGAATCCCGCCGACTTTGCGATTGATCAAGCGATCATTGGCACTTTGAAAAACGGGAATATAACCTGCGACGTTGACGACCCGCGCATTGGCGGCTTGTTCTTCGCTTAAACGTTGGGCAGGCGTTTGGTTAGTGGTGGTATCAACTGTCTTCATCAAAGCTGTGTACTTATCATCTTTGAATCTGGAGAAGTTAGAAATGTTAGTTGCCGTGGCAGTGTCTAAGTAATCCGAGGCATCTTGAATATTTGAATTCCAGCTCATCAACACAGCATCAAAGTCACCATCTAACGACCGTTGGATCCGCGTTTGCTTAGGCACGCTGGTCACTGTCACGCTTAATTGCGGCAATACTTTGGCCAACTGTCCTTGGATGTATTCTCCAACTTGCTTGTCGACTTCATTATCTGCCGTCAATAAGGTAAAGCTGAGCTTGGACTTGCCAATTTCACGTAATGCTTTTTTGAGATAAGCTTTGGCCTTGGCTGGATCATAAGTGATCGGCTGGGTGGCTTCAGCAGTGAAATCCTTGCCAGTAGCAGGATCTGTGACTAAGCCCTTAGGCACAAAAGCTTTGGCCGGTTGTGAGCCGTCTTGCAAAACTTTTTTCGTCAACTGCCGACGATCCAATGCGTATGAAACTGCGCGGCGCAAATCGACATTATCCAGATCTTTGCGCTTGGTGTTGAACTGCAAATAATTCATATTCGCAGCTGGGGTCTTTTCTAAGGCTTTGTTATGCAGATTCTTGACGATCATCGCGCCAGAAATCGGCGCATCATCAAGTTTGCCTGATGCAAACAAGTTGTTGGCAGTTGCCGCATCTTTGACCACACGGACATGCACATCGTCGATTTTCACGTGTTTGGCATCAAAGTAATGGGTATCTTTGACATAATCCCATTCATCCCCAGTGCCATCGTAATCTTTCAGGCGGTAAGCCCCATTTGAAACCGTGGTTTTAGCGGTTGTCCCAAACTTATCGCCATATTTTTCTACTGCCCGTTTAGAGGTTGGGTAATATTCAGTCAATTGGGAATTGTAATATGGCACCGGTTGGGACAACTCAATTTTTAAGGTGTATTTATCTGGTGCTGAGATCCCGAGTTTGCTGCTTGGCATTTTGCCATTTAAGATGGCTTGATAGTTTTTGATATTTTCAAACTTATACGCAAATTCGGTTTTGGTTTTAGGATCAACAATGCGTTGGATCGAATAAACAAAGTCCTTGGCGGTCACTTGATCACCATTGGAAAAATAATTATCGTGACGCAACGGGATCGTGTAAGTCAACCCACCATTAGTGGGTTTGACCACTTTGGTTGCCATGGCTGGAATGATTTTACCTGAAGCAGAGCGGGTGTAGATCGCCGTCATGATCTGTGACATCATATTGCTGGAAACATTATCCACTGAATGTGCCGGATCCAAAGAACTTGGCTCAGTGGATACGGCGACGTTTAAGACCCGATTTTTAGATGCGGCTTGCGGCTTTTGGGTGTAATGACGAATGGCGACCCCGCCGCCGATCACTGCAACGATTGCAACTGCTAATACTGACTTTTTCATGTGGTGATACCCCTTTTCGTAATACGAAAAAACCGTCCATAACAAACAATGTTGTTAAGGACGGTTTCCCGCGGTGCCACCTTAATTCGACTTCAAAGAAAATAAAATGCCTAGCAGAATAGACTCCTGCTAGGCGCTTTGCTTATTCAGTGAAATCACTCTTAGCCAAGCGCCAACACGCTTGCGACAACTGACGTATGCCAACACGTTTCCCCGTACTCATTTCGGGGGAACCCTCGGTGGTCCATTTAACTGCCTGCGTTCGACGACACTCTCAGCACCGGTCGCTCTCTGTGCGCGCACAACAATCTTGATCTCCACCTCATCGGTTTGTATGAACGATTATTCGATTGACCCAATGCTATAACGAAATGATGCTGACGTCAACCCTCATCCTTGGCAAAATAAACCAAAACATTATTTTCGCCTAGTCACCCAATGCTTTTGCGGCATGGCTTGCAACACTGTCGTCAATAAGATCAACGCGCTGCCGATCAATTCAGGCGCAGCCAAGCGCGTCCCTAATACGCCCACTGCCACAACGGTTGCAGTCAACGGTTCAAAGGCACTGAGCATGCCAGTGGCACTGGCATCAAGATACGCCAATGACTTCAAATAGAGCAAATACGCCAACGCGGTCCCACCGACGACGATAAAGCCGATCCCAAATAAGTGGTTCACACTTAAATGTGCTGGTGCCGCCAAAACAACGCGCGGCAAAAAGACCAATGAGCCGATGATCATCGCCCAGCCGACGACTAACCGGGCATCAAATTGTTGCAATAATTTGCGTGGCAACAGCGTATAGCTAGCTTGACTGACCCCAGCCAACACGCCCCAGATCACTGCCGGCACCGACAGCGCTAAGCTAGTCAAATGCCCTTGTGTCACCAACAAGAATGTTCCCACTAACGCCAACCCGATCGAGATCATATCCACACGCCGCGGCAGTTGCCGATTGGCAGCAGCAAGATAAACAATGATGAATAACGGGCCAAGAAATTGCAGTACTGTCGCCGTGGCCGCATTGCCATAGCTGATCGCCATAAAATACGTGGCTTGTGACGGCATCATCCCCAATAATCCAAAGATGATCAATCGCCAACCTTGGCCGACTTTAAAAATCGTCCACAAAGACTGCCGCGTGTCGATCGCAAACCAAATCAGCAATAAGAGTCCGGCCGACAACAACCGGACGCCGACTAACCAAGTCGGTGACACTTGAGCTGCCGCAAATAAGTATTGGGCTACCGATCCGGAGATCCCCCAAAGCATGGTACCAACAATGGCATAACAAATTCCGCGCGGCTTTTGCGAGCGCGTCAATGATCCTGAAAGTTGCATTTTGATTATCCGTTCCTATCTTTTATTTCAATAGTTATTGATTATAAGCATTTTGTCCGCCAAACTCAATTTGAACTTCGCTTTATCAACGCTTGAAGGTTTATCATGGTTTTATGATGAGCCACAGGTTGACTGTGATTTACATTTCCTAATATTGGCCGATCTCACATCGCGTTTGTGACTACGAGGAGGAAAAATAAATGTTTGATTTTACTACGGTACCTGAACGTCGTGGCAGCGACTCGATTAAATGGTCTGGTCCTAAATCTCAACTGCCGATGTGGATCGCAGATATGGATTTCCAAACTGCCCCAGCGGTGATCGATGCCTTACAGCAAAAAGTCGCCACTGGCATTTTCGGCTATGAAGAACCGCCGCGTGCCTACTTTCAAGCAGTCAGCGATTGGTATGAAAGTCGCCATCATGCACCGATCCCGTCAGCTTGGCAATTATTTGCTACCGGCGTGATCCCCGCTTTAAGCGCGTCGCTGCGCCGTGTGACCAACGCCGGCGACTCAGTGGTGGTGCAAACGCCGGTTTATAATATGTTTTTCAATGCGATTGAAAATGCTGGCCGCCACGTTTTGCCCGCTGAACTGGCTTATGATCACAGCACCCACACGTACCACATCGATTGGCAAGCGTTGGAAACTGCTTTGGCGGATTCTTTGACCTCGGCGATGATCTTGTGCAACCCGCATAATCCGATCGGCCAAGTGTGGACGCGCGATGAACTCACGCGCATGGCGACGCTTTGCAACCAATACGGCGTCACCTTATTTGCAGATGAGATCCATGGCGATCTGACCTTGAATGATCAACAGTACACCCCGACTTTCACCTTAGCGGACAATTTGCGCAAACATTTGATCACGTTGGTATCGCCAAGCAAAGCTTTTAATTTAGCAGGGATCCACGGCGCCACGGTGATCGTTTCTGATCCGACTTTGCGGGCAAACATTGCCCGTGGCTTAAGCGTTTATCAAGTCAGTGAGCCTAATTTAACGGCAATTCCTGCCACGATCGCCGCTTACACCAAAGGCGCGGACTGGTTTGAGGCGTTGCTGCACCAACTCAACGAAAACGTTGAAACAGTGCGGAAATTTGACTTAAGAGAGGCTATCGTCACGCCTGCTAGTGCCACGTATCTATTATGGGTGGATGTTTCAGCTTACACCCATGACAGCGCTATGCTCACCGCTTTTCTTGAATCCGAAGTGGGCTTAAAACTCAACGCCGGCAGTGATTACCGCGGCAACGGTCATGATTTTGTCCGGTTGAACGTGGCTTGTCCGCCGACGTTGTTGCAAGAGGGCTTGAGCCGCTTGCAACATGGGCTTGACTTATTTTCAGCACAACAGTCATGACAGCTATGCTTGACAAGATTAAAAAACCGTTGTAAATTTATGGCAATTACAAGTTAGGAAGTAGCCATATGACACGTTGCTTGACCACATCGCCACGATTTTTCTCCCGGTATTTCGGATAGTCATCCGATACGCCCGGGAAATTTTGTGGCGCGCGGATGACTGAATGCATCCGCGCGTCAAGCTGATATCACTTTTAAACGAAGTGACCTTGACACCGGATGCAAATGCGTCTGGTGTCTTTTTTAACTGCAAAAATAGAAAGAAGGAACTTTCATGCCAAAAACCAAACCCAGCTTACTTAAAGATCTCAAACATACTTATGATGGCCTAGGCGCCAATCCCATTCGCGTATTTGATGCCAAAGCCAGCAAAATCGCCGGAGTCGTTAAATTATCCTTAGGCGAACCTGACTTCAATGTGCCAGAACATATCAAACAAGCCGCCATCAATTCGATCAAAAACAACGAATCTCACTATGCGCCAACACCAGGCTGGCCAGCCTTCCGCCAAGCCGTCGTGCATTTTCTCAAAGACCGCTATGATCTGGACTATGATCCCAATAGCGAAGTCACCGTCACTGTTGGCGCCACTGAAGCGTTACACGCCTGCTTGGACATTGCCTTGAACCCAGGCGACAAGATCTTACTGCCTAGCCCAACTTTTTCTTTGTACGACCAATTGGTGCGCATCAACGGCTCGCAACCGGTTTACATGAATACTGAAAGCACTGGTTTTGTGCTGACGCCTGAGCAATTGCAACAAGCCATCGACAAAGAGCACCCCAAAGCAATTTTGTTAAACTTCCCGTCAAATCCAACTGGTGTGACCTACAGCAAAGCCCAAGTGGAAGCTTTGGCAGCAGTGATCGCCAAAACCGACTTGATCGTGATCTCAGACGAAATTTACTCAGAACTGACTTACGGTTCGACGCACTACTCCTTTGCCAAAGCGTTGCCAGAACAAACGTTGCTGATCAATGGCGTGTCCAAATCTCACGCCATGACTGGCTGGCGCATCGGGTTTGTCGCTGGTCCGGCAGACTTGATGAAAAAAGTGATCTTGGCACATGCCTTTAACGTCACCTGTCCATCCAACCCAGCCATGGCTGGGGCCATTGAAGCTTTATCTACTGAAGCCGGCCGTGAAGACTCACTGGCCATGAAAGCCGAATACATCAAACGCCGCGATTTTGTTGTGGCGGCGATGACCAAAATGGGCTTTGGCGTCCCAAACCCAAATGGCGCCTTTTATGTCTTTGCCAAGATCCCTGCAGGCTACATTCAAGACGGCAATGATTTTTGCGATGACTTGCTGTATAAAAACAAGCTAGCATTGATTGCCGGCAACGGCTTTGGCCCAGGTGGGGAACATTATGTGCGTTTGAGCTACGCGGCTTCTATGGCGGATTTGACAGAAGCGATGAAGCGCCTACAAGCTTACATCGATGAAAACAAACCGGCTTGATCACTTCAAAATTCCTGATTGCCATCAGGAATTTTTTTTGTGCTGATTTCCAGCAAGCCTGACACATAATTTTTTCTTATGATGCCGACAAACCATTTTCACCTGCGCTATCATGAAAGGTACTGTCAAACGTACCTCGTTTAAATTCATAATTTCCGAACAATAAAAAACACCCGAACGTCTTCTTCTGATATTCTTGGTGTGCAACCAACAAGAAAATCCAGAAAGAAGGATTCGAGTGCATA